>JANONH010000174.1:0-13106 GCA_031420735.1 Methylibium sp. | reverse complement strand
GCGGCTGCACGTGGCAGCCGAAGTGCGTGGCCGTGAGCGTGAGCCCCTGGCTGGTGCCGCGCAGGGTGAGCTCGCCGCGCAGCGACACCAGGCGCTCGCCGTCCAGGCGCAGCGCCCGCGAGACGAACCAGGCGGTCGGGTGGGCGGCGCTGTCGAGCAGGTCGGGCCGGCGGATGCGCTGGTCGAAGGGTGCGAGGCCGGTCGACACCGATGCGGTGGCGATTTCGATGCTCGCACTGCCAAGGCCTGCCGCGCGGTCCAGCGTAATAAAGCCGCTGGCCGGGCCGAGCCGGCCGCGCACGGTGGAGGTGCCGAAGTGCATGACTTCGAACTGCACCCAACTGTGCTGGGCATCGAGCACGTAGCGCACCGGCTCGCCGACGCACGCGCCCGCGGCCAGTGCGCCGGCCAGCAGGACGGCCAAGCGAAGGGCGTCGCGCGGCGCGTGCTCCATGCCGCCATGCTATGCAGTACGCCACCGATGCGCCAGCGTGGCGTCAATTAAAGTCGGGCAAGCTCGCCCCGCTCGCCCGCAATCGCTGCCTGTCTTTAACCCTTGCGGCTTGCGCTGCCCGGTCCCCGTCGCATGAATTCCTCCAGTTTCGCCCCGACGCAGCAGCCCGCGGTGCCCGACGAATCCGCCCGGCTGCTGAGTGCTCAAGTCGCCCTGCTCCACGAACGCGCGCGCGCCTCCGCCTGGACGAGCCTGTGCGTCACGCTGTTGGTCTCGGCGTTGCTGTGGTCGCAAATCGCGCACGCCCTGGTGCTGAGCTGGCTCGGTCTGCGACTGCTGCTGGTGGCGATGCGCCTGTGGCTGCGCTCGCGCGGTGCGCCCGAGGCTTCGACCATGACGCCGATCGTCTGGCGCGCCAGTTACTCGAGCCTCATGGTGCTCGACGGCCTGAGTTGGGGCCTGGGCGTGGCCGTGATGGCGCCAGCCGGCGACCTGGTCGTGAGCGTGCTGCTGCTCGCCTCGCTGGTGGCGGTGGTGGCGGTGGCCGGCACCATGATGGCGCCCTATCTGCCGCTGGCCACCGCCTTTAGCGCCGCGGTGCTGCTGCCGCCGGCGGCAGCACAGCTCTGGCAGGGCGGCGCGGTGGGCGTCTACTCGAGCATTGGGCTGCTGCTGTTCATGCTGCTGCACTGGGCCGAGGTGCGCATCGTCGCGCGCCAAGTGGGCGAAATGCTGCGCCTGCGCCTGTTGCTCGAAGACGAGGCCCATGCGCACACGCGCGCGCTGGCGCTGGCCGAACGGCACAGCGCGGTGAAGGGCCAGTTCCTCGCCACCATGAGCCACGAGATGCGCACGCCGCTGCACGGGGTGCTGGGCTTGGCGCGCCAGTTGCGCGAGCAGGTGCTGGCGGGTGCGGCGGCGCAACGCACGGCGGCCACCGTCACCCTGATCGAGCGCTCGGGCGAGCACCTGCTCAGCCTCATCAACGACGTGCTCGACTTCGCCAAGATCGAGGCCGGCCGCATGCGCCTGGCCGACGAGCCCTTCGACCTCGCGGCGCTGATCGAGGAGGTGGCAGCTCTCGGCGGCGGCGGCGCGCGCGACAAGGGTTTGGCGCTCGAAGTGGAAACCGAGGGCCTGGGCATCGCCGGCACCTGGATGCGCGGCGACGCCGCGCGCGTGCGCCAGGTGCTGCACAACCTCATGGGCAATGCCATCAAGTTCACCGACCGCGGCCATGTGCGGCTCAAGGCATCGCGTTCGGCGCTGACGGGGCTTGTGCGCATCGATGTCGACGACAGCGGCGCGGGCATCAATGCGGCGCAACTCGCACACGTCTTCGAAGCCTTTTACCAGGTCGAAGGCGCGTTCGACCGGCGTCACGGCGGCACCGGCCTCGGCCTCACCATCGCGCGTGAACTGGCGCGTGCCATGGGCGGGGACATCAAGGCCAAGAGCCGCCCGGGCCACGGATCGTGCTTCAGTTTCGAGGTGCCGCTGGCACCGGCCCTGCCCGACACCCAGCCGCAGCGCGCGGCCGCTGCGCCGCTGCCACGTCGGCTGGTCGGACGGGTGCTGGTGGCCGAAGACAACCTCGTCAACGCGCTGGTGGTGGAAGCGATGCTGCTGCAGCTCGGGCTCGAAGCGGAGCTGGTGGAAAACGGCGCGCAGGCGGTCGACCGCTGGCAGCAGAGCCGCCCCGACCTGCTGCTGATGGACTGCCAGATGCCCGAACTCGACGGCTTCAAGGCGACCGCGGCGATCCGCGCGCGCGAGGCGCAACTCGGCCTGCCGCGCGTGCCGATCATCGCCCTGACCGCCAACGCCTACGAAAGCGACCGCGAGCGCTGCCTGAGCGTGGGCATGGACGAGCACCTCGCCAAGCCGTTTCGGGAAGAGGAGCTGCGCGCCTTGCTCGCCGTCTACCTCGAGCCGCCGCGCGCGACCATGGTCGTCGACCTCATTGTTTGACGGCTTCCACCTGCACCACGAGGCGCACGCTGTCGGGGATGCGCGGCAGGCCGTAGTTCATGCCGTACTGGCTGCGCAAGATGGTGGTCTCAAAATCGCCGCCGCAGACCTCGCGCTTCAACATCGGGTGGTCGTAGCAGTTGAAGTTGCTGGCCTTGAGCGTGACCGGGTGGGTCTTGCCGAGCAGCGTGAGGGCGCCGCTCACTTCGACCAGCTTGTCGCCGTCGAAGCGAAACTTGTCGCCCACGAAGTGCGCGCTTGGGTGCTGCTCCACACCCAGGAAGTCGGGTTTGCGCAGGTGGGCGTCGAAGGGGCCGACGCCGGTGGTGATGGAGGCGGTGTCGATGTTGAGGTCGACCTTGCCGGTCTTGGCGGCGCGGTCGAGTTGCACCGTGCCTTCCTTCTTGTCGAAGCGCCCGCGCGCGGTGGAGGTGCCGAAGTGCTGGACCTCGAAGGTGACGAAGGTGTGGCTCGGGTCGATCAGGTAGCTGGCGGGCTCGGCCTGCGCCGCGACAGCGCATGCCGAGGCGAGCGCGGCTAAGGTCAGTCTGTGCATCGAAAGGCTCCAAAGAGTGGGTGAGAAAAGACAAGGCGCAACGAGCGGACCCCATGCAAAGAAAAGGGGGAAAGAAAAAGGCGCTACTGCTTCAAAGCGGGCCGAGGCCGGTGAGGGCGAGCTTGAAGGTGACCTGCACGTCGTTGGCCACCAGCGAAGTGTCGTTCCACTCGCCGCCGCCGATGTTG
This sequence comes from Methylibium sp., assembly GCA_031420735.1. Lineage (GTDB taxonomy): Bacteria > Pseudomonadota > Gammaproteobacteria > Burkholderiales > Burkholderiaceae_C > Methylibium. Next base: position 9,937 of record JANONH010000174.1, on the reverse strand, counting down.
AAGTCCAGGCGCTTGATGGCGAACGCGCCGGTGGCCGTGCTTCGCCCGCCCTGCTGGGTGAGCGTCACAGGCACCACGACATCGCGCACCTGGCCCTTGATGCCCAGCTTGCCGGTGACTTGGAACTTGCCGCCGCCCAGGGCCTTGATGCTGCTGGACTTGAAGGTGGCCTTTGGAAACTGCGACACCGCAAACCACTCGGGGCGCGGCAACTCGGCGTCGGTTTCAGGCACGCCCAGGGTGGCGCTGGCGGTGTCGACCGTGAGTGCGATGCTGCCGGTTTCGGGCTTGCGCGGGTCGAACGCGACCTGGGCTGTGAACTTCTTGAACGTGCCCTCCACCGGCACCCCCATCTGCTTGCTGACGAAGGCAATTTCGCTTTGCGGCGCAATCACCGTGGCGGCGGCCAACGTGGCGGCCAACGTGGCGGCCGAGGCGGTGCCAAGCGCAAGCACGCCGGGCAGGAGAAGGAGCAGGAGAAGGGCTGGGGTCGGGTTCATCGAATGTCTCTTCGCGGTCAGGCACGGCCGAGGCCCATGCGGTAAAGCAGCCCGTCGCGGTCGACGAACTGGTGCTTGAGTGCCGCCGCCACATGCAGCACCACCAGACTCAGTAACGTGTAGGCGAGGATTGCGTGCACCGGCTTGAAGGTCTTGGCGAACTCTTTGTCCACCGCCACGAAGTCGGGCAGCGCCAACACCCCGAACCATACGATGGGAAAGCCGGCCATCGAGCTGTAGGCCCAACCCGCCAGCGGCACGGCGAAGAACAGCAGATACATCAGCCGGTGCGCGACGTGGTGGACGCGGAGTTGCCAGCCGGGCATCGACGACTGCACCGCGAGCGGCAAAGGCGGCGGGCGGTGCGTCAGGCGCCAGGCCAGGCGCAGGGCCGAGAGTGTGAGGATCGTGATGCCGGCCCACTTGTGATAGTTGTAGAGCCTCAGTTGCCGCGGCGAAAACGGCAGGCCAGTCATGTACCAGCCTAAGCCGAGGCTGCCGAAGATGGCGACGGCGAGCAGCCAGTGCAGGGCAATGGCGGTGCGCGAGTAGCGCTCGGCGGGGCGGGGCAAGGGCGGGCGACTCATCAAGCTGCGACTGTAGTCAAGCTGGCCCGCTCGGCGGTGGCGCGCTTATATTGCGCGCATTCAAAGAATTCCAAGCGCGCTCGGGCCGACCCATGCCCGGCGTGTCTGCGGCAAACATTCGCCCCCAGAACAAGAGCCGCCCGTGCAAGCCCGATTCTTCGCCCCGCCCCTGCTTTGCGTTGCCGCGCTGCTCGCGGTCGACCGGGGCCTGGCCGAAGAGTCGGATTCACTTGCGGCCTGCGCGCACATCGCAGAGGCCGGTGTGCGCCTGGCTTGCTATGACCGGCTCGCCGGCCGCGCGCCGCCGACCGTGCCGCCCGTGCCACCCGGGCGCACCGTTGAAGTCGTGCCGCGCCCAGCGCCGCCCGACCCGCGTTTGCCGGGCCCGCACGAGCCGAGGGCGAGCTTCCTGTCCAAGTACTGGGAGCTCGACCCGGGCGACAAGCGCGGCACTTTTAACTTCACCGGCTACCGCCCCAACTTTCTGCTGCCGCTGCACGCCAGCAGCCGCGTCAACACCGCGCCCGACAGCCCCACGGCTGGGCGCGGCGCGCGCCTGGGCAACTACCAGGACATCGAGGCCAAGCTGCAACTTTCGCTGCGCACCAAGCTTGCGCAAAACGTGCTATTGCCCGGCGCGGACCTGTGGTTCGGCTACACCCAGCAGTCGCTCTGGCAGCTCTACAACCGCGGCGAGTCTTCACCGTTTCGCAACACCGACTACGAACCCGAGGCGATGGTCGTCGTGCCGGTGCCGAGCGAACATCGCCTTTTACCCTTCGGTTGGCACTGGCGCTACGGCATGGCCGCACTGGCGCACCAGTCCAACGGGCAAACCGTGCCGCTCTCGCGCAGCTGGAACCGCGTCTATGTGGGCGCCGGTTTCGAGCGCGACGACTTCACCATTGCCGTGCGCCTGAACCGGCGCCTGCACGAAGACGCCGACACCGACGACAACCCCGACCTCACCGCCTACCGTGGCCGCGGCGACGTGACGCTCAACTGGTCGCCCGGCCGCGCCACCGCCTCGCTCCTGTGGCGCACCAACTTCCGCGATCTCGACCGCGGAGCGCTGCAGCTCGACTGGACCTACCCGGTCGAGCCCGACACCTCACGCGCCCTGCGCTGGTACGTGCAGCTCTTTAGCGGCTACGGTGAAAATCTGCTCGACTACAACTTCCGCCAGACCAGCCTCGGCGTCGGGCTGAGCTTGTTCGAGTTTTGATGCGGCTGCCAAGCCCGTCTCCTCCCGCCATCAACGAAAGCTGCCAATGAAACTGCTACGTCACGGAGCCCGCGGCTGCGAGCGCGCCGGCGCGCTTGACGCCCAGGGGCGGGCGCGCGACCTGTCGCTCCTGGTGCCAGACATCACGCCCGAGTGGCTGTCGCCCGAGCGGCTGCAGGCCTTGTCGGCCATCGACCTGCAGCGCATGCCGCTCGTGCCGCAGGGCGCGCGCCTCGGGCCGCCCGTGGCGGGCACGCGGCAGTTCTTCGCCATCGGCCTCAACTACCGACTGCATGCGATCGAGTCGAACGCCCCGATCCCGAAAGAGCCGGTCTTGTTCTCCAAGGCCGTGGCCTGCATCGCGGGGCCGAACGACGACCTGGTGCATCCCGAGGACTCGCAGGCACTCGACTGGGAGGTCGAACTCGCCGTCGTCATCGGTTCGACCACGCGCCGGGTCGCCGAGGCGCAAGCACTCGCGCACGTGGCCGGCTACTGCCTGGCCAACGACGTCTCCGAACGCGATTGGCAAGCCAAGCGCAGCGGCCAGTGGATCAAGGGCAAGAGCCACGACGGCTTCGGCCCGCTCGGCCCCTGGCTCGTGACGGCCGACGAGGTGCCCGACCCGCAGAACGTCGATCTCGAACTGGCGGTCAATGGCGTGGTCCGCCAGCAGGGCAACACCAGCGACATGATCTTCTCGGTCGCCCACATCGTTTCCTACCTGAGCCAGTTCATGACGCTGCTGCCGGGCGACGTGGTGATCACCGGCACACCGCAGGGCGTGGGCATGGGCATGAAGCCACCGACTTACCTTGCGCGGGGCGACGTCGTGACGCTCAAGAGCACGCTTCTGGGCACCCAGCGGCAGGCCATCCTTTAGCGCCAAGTGCCCCGCAATGATTCTTCCGACGGGCGCCGGGGCCTTCACGGCAAGACCGACCAGCCGACGGCGAACGCGCCCACCGCCATCGCCACAGCGTAGCCACGCAGCACCGGCCAGCCGACCGCCGCGCCGCCGATCTTCCATGCGATCGATGCTTTGGTGACCATGTTGGCGAGCGTGGTCAGGCCGACGGCCAGCACAGCCGTCGCCGCCGGCAGGCCGCCGGCTCCCTGCAGACGCGCCACCGAAATCACCGTCGCGTCGACGTCGGCCAAGCCGGACAGCGCCGCCAATGCATAGATGCCGGGCGCGCCCAACCACTCCTTGGCCGCCGGAACGAGGACCGCCATAACGGCCAGGAAGCCTCCGAAACCCAGCGCGGTGCCGAGGTCGAATGGGGCCACCGGCTCGACCTCCTGCGCCGACATCCCTGGTCCGGAGCACCTGCGCCACTGCCAGACCGCCAAGAAGAGCAGCGCGCCACCGGTAGCGGCAAGTGGCGCGCCGAGTGGGCGCAGCAACGCAGGCTCGACCGATGCGAGCAGCACGATCATGCGAAAGAACATCACCCCGCAGGCCGCCAAAGCGCCTGCCGCCGCGGCTTCAGCCAGCACCGGCTGTCGCTTCGCATACCGGGCCAGCGCCAGTGTCGCCGCCGTCGAAGACGCCAAGCCGCCGAGCACGCCGGTCCAGAACACGCCGCGATGGGCCCCGGTCATGCGCATCGCGAAGTGGCCCGCGAGCGAGAGCCCGGCAATCAGCACGACGGCCCACCAAAGCCGGTACGGGTTCAGGGCCAGATAGGGCCCGTAGCCTGCGTCCGGCAGATTCGGCAGGATCACGAGCGAGATCACCAGCAACTGCAGCGCCGCGGTCAATTCGCGGTGTTGCATCAACTGCAGCCAACGGTGCAGCGTGGGTTTTAGATTGAGCAGCACCGCCACGACCACCGCGGCCGCCAGTGCCTGCGCTGCCGCGCCGCGTGCAGCCAAGGCACCAAGCACCAAGGTAAGGAGCATCGCGACGGCCGTTGTGATGCTCAGGTTGCCTGTTGCCCTGGAGGCTTCGCGGTACGACACCGCGAGCAGAAGCGACAGACCGACCATCCCCCCCAGCAGCGGCCAGGCGCCGAACTCAGTGAACAACACCGCCAGCGCGCCGCCCAGCAAGCCGACCAGCGAGAAGGTGCGCAGGCCGGCCACTCGCCCGCCCTCGGCTAAATCGCGATCGCGCCAGCCACGCTCGACGCCGATCAGCAGGCCCACGGCAAGCGAGCCGATGAGCCCTTGGGCCGTCGCCCAGGTGTCCAGTGAACCCAAACCCAAAGCACCTCCGTCGCTTGTCGGCCGTGTCGCAACCGCCCTGTGCACCTCGAGCGGCACCCGGCTTGCAATGATGCGCCACGCTTGGCGGCCGGGTTTGCGCTGCGTCATGGCAGCACTGGGTCGGGCCGGCCGCGGCGCGCCGCCGCCGGCCGCTACAGACCCGCGCGACCCAGGCTGGCCAAAAACCGCTCGGCGTTCTGGAAGCCGATGACGCGCTGCGAAGCGAGCTCGCGGCCCTGGGCATCGAAGAACAAGATGCCCGGCGGGCCGAACAGGCCATAGCGCTTGAGCAGCGCGCGGTCGGCCGGCGAGTTGGCCGTCACGTCGGCCTGCAACAGCAGCGCGCCGCCCAAGCGCGCGCGCACCCGCGGATCGCTGAACGTGAAGTGGTCCATTTCCTTGCAACTGACGCACCAGTCGGCGTAGAAATCGAGCATCACCGGGCGGCCGGCGCTGCCCACGATGGCCTCGAGCTCGCCCAAGTTTTGCACGCGCTGGAAGCGCGGCGCACCGGTGGCAGCTGGCGATGTCGCGGCGTCACCGCTCGTCGCCCGAGGCGAGGCCTGCTGCACGAAACGCGACAAGGGTTGCAAGGCATCGCTCGCGCCGCCGCTCGCGCCCAGCAGCTGGGCGCCACCCAGCACGGCCAACGCCACCCCGATGGCCTTGCCCAGGCGGGCACCGGTGCCTGCAGCCTGCGGCAGGCGATCGAAGGCGCCGCACAGGCTGGCCGCCAGCAACATCAACACACCCACGATTGCGACTGCCAGGGGCGCGGGCAGCACCGGGCTCAGGATCCACCACGCCACGGCCAGCAGCAGCACGCCGAAAAAGCGCTGGACCGATTCCATCCAGGCACCGGCCCGCGGCAGCAGCGCGCCGGCCGATGCGCCGACCAGCAGCAGCGGCACGCTCATGCCGGCGGCCAGCGAGAACAGCGCGCTGCCGCCGAGCAGCACGTCGCGGGTCTGGCTGATGTAGACCAGCGCACCGGCCAGTGGTGCGGCCACGCAGGGGCTGACGATCAGCGCCGACAAGCCACCCATCGCGAACACGCCCGCCCACTGCCCGCCCGAGAAGCGGCCGGCGCGCGCGTTGAGCCGATCGCGCAGCGCCGAGGGCAACTGCAGCTCGTAGAAACCGAACATCGAGAGCGCCAGCAGGCTCAGCAGCAGCGCGAAGGCGCCCAGCACCCAGGGGTTCTGCAGCGCCGCCGCGAGGCCCTCGCCCGCCAGGCCAGCGGCCACGCCGAGCGCGGCGTAGACCAGCGCCATGCCGAGCGAATAGCTGAGCGCCAGACCGAAACCACGAGAGCGCGAGGTCGCAGCACCGCTCGACTGGCCCACGATGATGGACGACAGGATGGGCAGCATCGGCAGCACGCAGGGCGTGAATGACAGCAGCAGCCCGGCAAGGAAAAACACACCGACGACGACCCACGGCCGGCCGCCACGCAAGGCGGCGTCGATGCCGCCGTCTTCGGCCGGCAACGTGGCCGGGGTCGCGGACGGTGGCGCGGACTGCGTGGCGTCTTGTGTGGCGTCTCGTGTCGCATTCGGTGCGGCGGCCGGCGGCGTTGCCGCCCCGGCGGTGAGCGCATCGGCCGCCAGCACGCTGGCGCGGCCCTCGCCGCCGAAGCCGGCCAATTGCACCCGCGCGTGGCTCTGCTGCGGCGGGTAGCACAGGCCAGCATCGGCACAACCTTGGCTCGTCACCGTGAGCACGAAGGCGGCCGGCGCGGCCTCGACCGGCACGCGGATCGAGAGCCGCCCGCGGTGGGTTTCGACGTTTTTGCCGAAGGTTTCGTCGAACTTGATTTTGCCGGCCGGGATCTGCGCGGCGCCGAGCTTGACGCCGGCGTCTTCCGCAGCAAAGGCAAACGGCTCGCGGTACATGTAGTAGCCGTCGGCGACCGTGAAGGCGATCTCGACGCTGCGTTCGTCGAGTGCGCGCGCCTCCATGCGAAACGCCTGCTCGGGCGGCAAAAATTCCTCGGCCGCAGCGACGAGCGGCGGGCCGGCCACCAAGCACAGGGGCAGCAGCCAGCGCGCACTTCGGGCCAACATTTGGAAAAACATTCGGGCAAGCATTTGGCTAAGCGTAACCACCGCGGTGTTCAAAGTGTGGCGCCGGGCGACAGCGCCGACGCCAGCAGGGGCAATTGGGCCACGAAGCCGGCTTCGTCTTCGAGACAGCGCAGGTCCAGGCACAGCGCGCCGTCGCGCATGTGGCCAATCACCGGCCGCGGCAGGCCGCGCCAGGCGGCTTCCAAGCGGCTTCCAGGCGCTTCAGCGTAGCACCGCTGCCGCGCCCACCGCTGGCCGAGCAGGGTCTGGACCACCTTGCCCTTGGCGTCGAGCACCACCGCGAACGGCAGCCCGCCGACGTTGTTGCCCAGTTGCCTGGAGAGCGCAATGGCGTCGTTGCTGCCGAGCAGCAGCGTGTAGTTGATCTGGTGCGCCACGGCGAACTCGCGCACCTTGTCGGTGTTGTCGACGGCGATGCCGATGACGTTGATCTCCCAGAAGTACACGAGCATGGGCTTGCCCTTGTACTGGGCCAGCGGCTGTTGCTTGCGCTCGAAATCCTTGAAGCTCGCAGCGAACAGCGGCTGCAAGTCGATCTCGCCCGTGGCGCCCAGAGGCGCGCTCGCGGCTGGCATCGGTGCGGCGCCGAGGGCGAGCGCGCAGGCCCAGGCGAGCAGCGCTGTCTTGCCTTGGAAAGACCGTCGATTGCAGCGGGTCATGACCTTGCCCTTGCTCAGCGAAAGCGCCCGTGGCCCAGCAGGGGCGTGGGCCCGCTGGCGAAGAATTGGCGCGCTAATCGTCCTACTTCAGTGCCGGCAACGCGCAAGTGTCCACGGGCTTACCCGTGCTCCGCCGCTGGACGGCGGACATGTATCAGCGCAGAGGCCGCGCCGCAGCGGGTGCTGCCGCGCGCCAGGCCGCCATCAGCCCCTGCCATTTCTCCCGGGCAGCGAGCAGGTGGCGCGCTTTCACGTGGCCGTAGCCGCGGATGTCTTCGGGAATGGAGGCAATGGCGACCGCGTCGGCCAGCTTGCCCGCAGTAAGCGACGCGAGCAACTCCTCGATGCACGCGCGGTACTCCCCGATCAGGGCGCGCTCGGTGCGGCGTTCGGCCGAGCGGCCGAAGGGGTCAAGCGCGGTGCCGCGCAGGCCCTTGAGGCGCGCGAGCACGGCAAATGCGTGGCGCATCCAGGGGCCGAAGGGGCGCTTTTGCAGCTCGCCCTGGTCGTTGCGCCGCGCAAACAGCGGCGGTGCGAGGTGGTGCACGAGTTTCACGTCGCCTTCGAACAGGGCCGCCACCTGGTCGGTGAAGGCGCGGTCGGTGTGCAGGCGCGCGACTTCGTATTCATCTTTGTAGGCCATGAGCTTGAAGAGAAAGCGGGCCACGGCTTCTGCGAGGCGGGTCGAGCCGAGCGGCGCTTCGGCGTCGCGCACGCGCTGCACGAAATCTTCGTAGCGGCGCGCATAGGCGGTGTTTTGGTAGTCGCCGAGAAACGCGACGCGACGCGCGACCAACTCGGCCAGCGCGGGCCGCTTCACGAAGCGGATCACTTGCTCGGCCTGTGCGCCCGCGCCCGCCGCCGCGCCCCCCAGCAGCGCCCGCACGGCCGCCAGGTCGTGGGCGCAGTGGCGGCCCCACTCGAAGGCCGCGCGGTTGTTCTCGGGCTGCACGCCGTTGAGTTCGATCGCGCGCGTCAGGGCGCCAAGCGAGAGCGGCACGCGGCCCTGCTGCCAGGCATAACCCAGCAGCAGCGGGTTGGTGTAGATGGAGTCGCCGAGCGCGCGCGTGGCCACCTGCTCGGCGTCGAAGCCGCCGACCTGGCCGGGGCCCACCGCCGCGTGCAGCGCGGTTTCGCACGCCTCTCTGGGGAACTGCCAATCGGCGTTGGTCACGAAGGCGGCGGTGGGCGAGGCGTGGGTGTTGAGCGCCACGTAGGTGCGCCCCGGTTGCATGACGGCCAGGGTGGTTTTTTGCGCGGCCACGATGGCGTCGCAGCCGATCACCAGGTCGGCCTTGGCGATGTCGACCTTGCTGGTGTGGATGGCGTCTTGCCGCTCGGCGATCTGGACGTGGCTCCAGGTGGCGCCGCCCTTTTGCGCCAGGCCACCGGCGTCTTGCGTGACCACGCCCTTGCCTTCGAGGTGGGCCGCCATGCCGAGCAACTGACCGATGGTGATGACGCCGGTGCCGCCCACGCCACCCACCACGATGCCCCACACCCCGGCGCCGAGCGTGGGCAGGGTCGGCTCGGGCAGAGGCGCCAGCGCGGCGGGGTCGGGCCGCGTCGCCTTCTTGGGCTTCCTGAGCTGCCCGCCTTCGACCGTGACGAAGCTCGGGCAGAAGCCGTTGACGCAGGAGTAATCCTTGTTGCAGGTGTTCTGGTTGATGCGGCGCTTGCGGCCGAACTCGGTGTCCAGCGGCTCCACCGAGAGGCAGTTGCTCTGCACCGAGCAGTCGCCGCAGCCTTCGCAGACCAGTTCGTTGATCAGCACGCGCTTGTCGGGCTCGGCCAGGGTGCCACGCTTCCTGCGGCGGCGCTTCTCGGTGGCGCAGGTCTGGTCGTAGATGATGGCGGTGGTGCCCTTCAACTCACGGAACTCGCGCTGCAGGCGGTCGAGCTCGTCGCGGTGGTGCACGGTGACGCCGGGCAACAGCGTCACGCCGCGGTACTTGTCGGGCTCGGCCAGGGTGCCGCGCTTCCTGCGGCGGCGCTTCTCGGTAGCGCAGGTCTGGTCGTAGATGATGGCGGTGGTGCCCTTCAACTCGCGGAACTCGCGCTGCAGGCGGTCGAGCTCGTCGCGGTGGTGCACGGTGACGCCGGGCAACAGCGCCACGCCGTGGTACTTCTCCGGTTGGTCGGTCACGATCACCAGTTTGGCGATGCCTTCGGCCACCACGCTGGCCATGATCTGCAGCACCGAATGCCCCTCGGGCCGCTCGCCCACCGGCTGGCCGCCGGTCATGGCCACGGCGTCGTTGTAGAGGATCTTGTAGGTCATGTTGGCGCCGGCCGCGATGGCCTGACGGATGGCGAGCAGGCCGCTGTGGAAATAGGTGCCGTCGCCCAGGTTCGCAAACACGTGCGGCTCGGTGGTGAAGGGCTGTTGCCCCACCCACGACACGCCCTCGCCGCCCATTTGAGTGAAGGTGGTGGTGCTGCGGTCCATCCAGACCGTCATGTAATGGCAGCCGATGCCGGCCATGGCGCGCGAACCCTCGGGCACGCGCGTGCTGGTGTTGTGCGGGCAGCCGCTGCAAAACCAAGGCGCCCGCTCGGCGGTGGCCGTCCCTGCGGTGGCCGAGCGCGCGAGCGACTCGGCGCTGGCGCGCTCGCGTGCATCGAGCATGGCCAGGTGGGCGTCCATGCGCGCGGCGATGTCGCTCGC
>JANONH010000173.1:0-2983 GCA_031420735.1 Methylibium sp. | reverse complement strand
GTGGCGGCCAGGGGAAAGTCTTCGCGGATGGGCACCGAGGCGGGGTCGCCATACACGGTGGCCGATGAAGAAAAGACCAGCGTGTGGACCTGCGCACGCTGCATGGCCTGCAGCAGGCAGAGCGTGCCGGCGATGTTGTTTCCGTAATAGGCGAGCGGCTTGGCAACCGACTCGCCCACTGCCTTCAGGGCGGCGAAATGGATCACCGCATGGATGCTGTGCTCGGCGAAGACGCGCTCGAGCCGGGCCGCGTCGCGCACGTCGCCTTGCACGAAACGCGGCGGCCGTCCGCACAGGGGCGTGAGGCGCTCGAGCACGTCGGGTCGGCTGTTGCCCAGGTTGTCGAGAATGAGGAAATCATGGCCGGCGTTTGCCAGCGCCACGCAAGTGTGAGAGCCGATGAAGCCGGTGCCGCCGGTGACGAGGATCATGGTTGGGAGGGGCTCGCAATGGCCGCTTGGGCCGCAGGCAGGGATTGTGCCGACGAAGGCGAGCCGCCCTAACCGGTTGCTTCGAACGCAGCCTCGAAGATGCCCAGGCCTTCGGCGAACACCGCGTCCGGCGTGGTGAGCGGGAACAGGAAGCGCAGCACATTGCCGTGCACGCCGCACGTGAGCAGAATCAGCCCGCGCGCCAGGGCCTCGGCCTGCACCCGGCGGGTGAAGTCGGGGTCGGGCTCGGACTTGGCTGCAGCATTGCCGCCGCGCCCGAACTCGACGGCCACCATGGCGCCGAGGCCGCGCACGTCGGCGATCCGCGGGTGGCGCGCTTGCAGCCTGCGCAGCAGTGCCTGCAGTTCGTCGCCGAGCCGTTGGCCACGCTCGGGCAGGCGCTCTTCTTGCATCACGTCGATCACCGCGTGCGCCGCGGCGATGGCCAGCGGGTTGCCCGCATAGGTGCCGCCCAGGCCGCCGGGCGGGGCGGCGTCCATGATCTCGGCGCGGCCGGTCACGGCAGACAGCGGCAGGCCCGCCGCCAGGCTCTTGGCGATGGTGCTGAGATCGGCGGTGACACCGACTTGCTCTTCGAAGTGATGCATGGCGAACATTCGGCCGGTGCGGCCGAAGCCGCTTTGCACTTCGTCGGCGATGAGCACGATGCCGTGCGCGTCGCAGAGTTCGCGCAGCCATTTAACGGCGGCCGCCTGGATGACGTTAAAGCCGCCTTCGCCTTGCACCGGCTCGAACACGATCGCCGCCACGCGCTCGGGTTCGATGTCGGTCTTGAACAAGTGTTCAAGCGCGTGTTGGGTCTCTGCGAGGCTCGAGCAGTGGCAGGGAAACGGCAAATGGTAGATCTCGGGCGGGAAGGGGCCAAAGCCCGACTTGTAAGGCCGCACCTTGCCCGTCAACGCCAAGGCAAACATCGAGCGGCCATGGAAGGCGCCGCCGAAGGCGACGATGCCGCTGCGCCCGGTGTGCACGCGTGCGATCTTGACGGCGTTCTCGATCGCCTCGGCGCCGGTGGAGAAGAATGCCGTCTTCTTGGCATGCGTGCCCGGCGTCAGGGCATTGAGCTTCTCCGCGAGGCTCACATAGCTTTCGTAGGGCACCACCTGGTAGCAGGTGTGCGTGAAACGCTGCAACTGCGCCTCGATCGCCGCCACCACCTTGGGGTGACGGTGGCCGGTGTTGAGCACCGCAATGCCGCCGGCGAAGTCGATGAAGCGGCGGCCCTGCACGTCCCACAGCAAGGCGTTCTCGGCCCGCTCGGCAAAGAAATCGGCCATCACGCCCACGCCGCGCGGCGTGGCGGCGGCTTTGCGAGCAAGCAGTTGTTCGTTGTGCGACAGCTTCATGGCGGCGACTCCGGTGTTGCACTGCCGGGCGCGAGCGCTTTCTGGCTCACGCTCGGGCGGCGCGCTTGTTCAGCTCTCGATCCTCAGCCAGGTTGTCTTCAACTCGGTGTTCTTGTCGAAGGCGTGCAGCGACTTGTCGCGGCCGTTGCCGCTTTGCTTATAGCCGCCAAAGGGCACCGTGAGGTCGTCTTCGTCGTACTGGTTCACGTGCACGGTGCCGGCGCGTAGGGCACGCGCCACCCGGTGCGCGCGGTCGAGCTGCGAAGTCCACACGCTCGCTTGCAGCCCGTAGCTCGAATCGTTGGCCAGGCGCACCGCCTCGGCCTCGTCCTTGAAGCGGATGATCGACAGCACCGGCCCGAAGATTTCTTCGCGCGCGATGCGCATGCCGTTGTCAACACCATCGAACACGGTCGGCTCGACGTAGTAGCCGCCGCTTTCGCGGCGCGCCTGGCTGCCGCCCGCGAGCACGCGCGCACCTTCGCTGCGACCGGCTTCGATGTAGCCCATGACGGTGCGCAACTGGCCGTCGTCGACCACCGCGCCCATCACGGTGTCGCCTGCCAGCGGGTCGCCGGGGAAGTAGGCGGGGGCCTCGGCGGCGACACGCGCGGCAAAGTCTGCGGCGATGCTCTCGTGCACCAGCAGGCGCGAGGGGGCGTTGCAGCTTTGGCCCTGGTTGAAGAACATGCTCGCGGCCACGGTCTTGGCGCAGCGCTCGAGGTCGCCGAAATCTGGGAACACGAGCAAGGCGCTCTTGCCGCCGAGTTCGTTGTAGATGCGCTTCAAGTTGCTGCGCCCCGCGTACTCGAGCATCTTGCGGCCCACCCGCGTGGAGCCGGTGAAGCCGATCGCGTCGACATCCGGGTGCAGCGCCAGCGCCTCGCCGGCCTCGTGGCCGTAGCCCGGCACCACGTTGAGCACACCGGGTGGCAGGCCTGCAGCCAGGGCCAGCTCGGCCAGGCGCAGCGCCGTGAGCGGGCTCTTTTCACTCGGCTTCAAGACCACCGAGTTGCCGGCGGCAAGCGCGGGGCCGAGCTTCCAGGCGGCCATGATCATGGGGTAGTTCCAGGGCACGATGGCGCCCACCACGCCGATGGGCTCGCGCTCGATCAGCGCCAGCGCATTGGGGCCCGTGGGGGCAATTTCGCCATACACCTTGTCGAGCGCCTCGCCGTACCAGGC
>JANONH010000172.1:0-4453 GCA_031420735.1 Methylibium sp. | reverse complement strand
GTGGAAGGCGCCGCAATGGTCGAGAGAAAGCTTCCGACGCTCTCGGCAATGGCAGCGCCGTCGCCGGGCACAGCGGTGGTGGCGGGCTTGGCGGTCTTGGCGGTATTGGCAGTGGGGGTCTTGCGGGTGGCCATGGTGATTACTTGGGTTGAGGTGGGCGCTGTTGCAAAGCGAAAGCGCGGGCGGCCAATAGCGGCCGTATACGAGTTCGGCTTCGGCAAAGCGCATACCCGCAAACTGGGGCGCAGAAGCCCCCACGCATCTGCCGGCACCGCGCTTGCTATGGGGTTTGCGCGGGTCCCTATTTCCCCAACAACGGCGCCTCTGCCGCATATCCCGTCCACAGGAGATTTCAATGAACAAAACAATCATCACATCCACGGTTCTCGTGCTCAGCTTGCTTGGCGGCGTCGGCTGCGCCGTCACCGACGGCCAGAGCAGTGCCGGCCAGTACGTCGACGACGCCACCATCACCACGCGCGTCAAGGCGCGTTTTGCCGAAGACAAGACGGTGAGCGCCACGCGCATCAGCGTCGAGACGGTCAATGGCACGGTGCAATTGTCGGGCTTCGCCCCCACCGACGCGGAAAAATCCCGGGCAGCGCAGATTGCGCGTGGCACGCCCAACGTCAAAGAGGTGCGCAACAGCATCGTGATCGAACCCAGCAAGTGAGCTGAGCGCCGGGCAAGGCTTGCCTGAGGCCGCGTTGCGACCCACGCAAGCCGCCAACGGCCCTGGACGTCGGCCGGCGCCAAGCGTGACGGTGCCGGTGGCCGGTAGGTCGTTCGGCCCGTAAGCCGTGTGGGTGGAAGTGGTTGCCATGAGAGCTCTTTCTATTTGATGAAGTCACGCAAGCGGCACTTTGCGTGCTCGACTTGCGGACTCATGCGGGCGGCACGGCCGGGAACTGCCGGACCGGCGCTCGTCCCACACGCGCCCGAGTGCCGCACCGAACAACAGAATCTGCGCGGAGTAATAGACCCACAGCATCACCACCACGAACGAGCCGGCCGCACCGAAGCTAGAGGCGAACGAGGCGCGGCCGAGGTAGAGGCCGATGAGCGACTTGCCCAGCGCAAACAGCACGGCGCTCGCCAGCGCCGAGAGCCACACCGCACGGCGGCTCGGCGCACGGTCGGGCAACCAGCGCAGCAGGCCGGCAAAGGCCGTGCTCAGCACCAGCACCGTCAGCGCGAAGTCCACTGCCGAGGTGGCAAGTGTGGCGAGTGGAAAGCGCGTGGTGAGTTGCGCGGAGAGCGCGGCCAGGCCCGCACTGATCACCAGCGAAGCGATGGCGAGAAAGCCCAGGCCCAGCAGCAGCGCGAAGGCCACCAGCCGGGCCTTGAGCAGCTTGCCCAACACCGAGCGCTTGTCCGGCTCGACGCGGCCCATGGCGTTGAGTGCACGCTTCAGCTCGCCAAACACCCCGGTGGCTCCAAGCAGCAAGGCCACCACGCCGGCCACCGCCGCAAGCGAGCCGCCCGGCGCGAGCCACGCCGAGACGACCATGCCTTCGATCGCCGCGGCCGCCGTACTGCCCACCACGCCTTCGATCTCGCCGACGATCTGGCCGCGTGCGGCCTGCTGCCCGAACACCGCGCCGGCCACCACGATGGTCACCACCAGCAGTGGCGCCAGAGCGAACATTGTGTAGAAGGCGATCGATGCGCCCAGTTGCGGGCCGTTCGCTTCGACCCAGCGCTGGCCTGCTGCGAACACCAGTTCGAACGGATCGCGCACACTCCGGGGCGCACGGCCCCACGCCCGGCGGGCCGCTAGAAAGCTTGTCATGTTTGCTCCTGAATGTCTGGCCCGTATGCAGAGCGCGTGCCCGAGCCTGCCGCCTGACGCGTTCCTGACCCAATGGCCAAAATGCCGCACCGGGCACGCCATCTGCCCTCGGCGCTCACTTGGTCTTCGGGGAGCGCTCCGCATGCAGCAAGTTTTTCTTCGCCGGCTGGCCACGGCGGCGTCGCTGGCATCGGCCTGGGTGCTTGGGCTCACGGGCTGCACCTCGCCGCAGCCAAGCGAGCCGATCACCGTGAGCAATGCCTCGCTCGACGCGGCGCGCGCGGCCGGTGCCGAGCAGTTGGCGAGCGACGAACTCGCCCGCGCTCGCCAGAAACTCGAGAACGCTCGCACACAGGCGGGCATTGGGGAGATGGCGCAGGCGCGCCGGCGCGCCGAGGAGGCCGACGTGGATGCGCAAGTGGCGCGCTCGCGGGCTTCGGCGGAGCGCTCGCGCGCGGCCGCCGCAGAAGTGGAAGCAGGCCTGCGCGCTTTGCTCGAAACGATGGAGCTCGGCAACCCGGCCAAGCCCGCCAACCCGGCCGAGCGCAGCAGCGGGAGCCCGCGTTGAGCGCCTATCTGGCCGTCACCGCCGGCCTCGCCTTGCTGCTGGCCGGCTGCCTTGCCGCAACAGCATTTGCCGCACCGGTGATCGAGACGCCGCCGCCGCCGCAGACCGAGCGCGCCGCGCCAGCGCTTTCGGCCGCACCGCGCGAAACCGCGGCGCTGCCGGCGCGCGCGAATGGCGACGCCGGTACCGCTTTGCCGCCCGGCGCAGTGCCGCCCGGCGCAGTGCCGCTTGGCGCAGTGCCGCTTGGCGCGCAATACATCGCGCCCGGCGCCGCAACACCAACACCAGCACCAGCACCAGCCAGCATGCACGCAGCGGCGGCCGAGCGCGCCGCGCGCGGCGCGCAGTTCATACCGCCCGCATTGCAGGCTGCTGCGCGGCCAGCCGCCGAGCCGGGCCCGAGCGTCGCCGCAGCGCCCGCCGAACGCAGCCGCCAGCTTGCGCAGCAACTCGCCCAGGTCGACGGCCGCAGTGGCGCGCGCAGCGGCGTCGTCACCCTGCCCGACGTGCTGTTCGACAGCAACGGCTCGCGCCTGCGCAGCGTCGCAGAGCGCAGCATCGAGCCACTCGTCGAAGTCATGCGGCGCTTTCCCGAGCGGCGCGTTTTGCTCGAAGGCTTTACCGACAACGTGGGTGCGCAAACCTTCAACTACGACCTCTCGCAGCGGCGCGCCGAGTCTGTGCGGGCGGCGCTGCTGGCCGCAGGCGCCGACTCGCGGCGCATCGACATCAGCGCGCAGGGGCCGGCCGGGCCGGTGGCGAGCAATGCCACTTCTTCGGGCCGGGCGCAGAACCGGCGCGTCGAAGTGATCTTCTCCGACGAATCGGGCCGCTTCCCCTCGCGTTGAGCGAGCGGCTCGGGCGCGCACCGCATGGTCACCCCGTCGCACGAACCGCTCGTGCCACCGCACGACGCGGCCGTTCCGTCGCGGCACGACCCGGCCTTGCCGTCGCGGCACGACGCAACGTCATCGCGGCGCGACGCAGCCTCGTCATTGCAGCGCGACGCGGCCGCAGCGCACCGTGAAGCGGGCGCGCCACGGCAAGGCTCGCGCGAGAGCTGGGTCGGCAAGGGCCTATTTGCCGTCGCGCTCGTGTTCCTGCTGCGTGAGGCCGAGGCCGTGCTGGTGCCGGTGGCCATCGCGGTGGTGCTGACCTTCCTGCTCTCGAGCCCGGTGCGCTGGCTCAGGCGTCACGGCGTGCCCGAAGTCATCGGTGCGGGCCTGCTCGTGGGCGCGCTGCTCGCCGCCGCCGTGCTCATCGCAAGCACGCTGGCGGCGCCCGCTGCCGCCTGGTGGCAGCGGGCGCCGGCGATGCTCGACGAGGCGGTCCAGCAATTCGATCGCCTGCGTGCGGCCATTCCCCTGCTCGCGGCGCCCGCACCGCGTGCTGCGCCGACGCATGGCGGCGATCCAGCCGCCGCGCGCGCGGCGCCGCACGAAGGCACGGCCGGCCCACCGGCCGGCGCAGGCGAAGCGGCCGCTGCCACACGCTCGGCCGACCCGGTGAAGGAGAGGATCGCGAGCGAGGGCTTCGCGCTCACCGGGGCCGTGCTGCGCCGGGTGGCGTCGTTCGGCGTGGCGAGTGCTGCGGTGCTGATCTTGCTTTACTTCCTGCTGGCCTCGGAGCACTGGCTGCTTTCGCGCACGGTCGAGGCCATCGCGCGGCGCCGCACGCGCGCACTGGTGCTCTCGGGCATACGCCACGCCGAGCGCGAGATCGGCCAGTTCGTTGGCGCGGTCACCCTCGTCAACATCGGCCTGGCCATTGCCTGCACGCTGGCCTTCATGCTGATCGGTCTGCAGGACCCGGTGCTCTGGGGCGCCGTCTGCGGCGCCCTGGCTTTCGTGTTCTACATCGGCCCGCTCATCGCCGTGGGCCTGCTTCTGATGGCCGGGCTGACGAGCTTCGAAGGTTGGGCGGTGCTGGGTCCGGCCGCTGCCTTTTTGCTGATCCACGCCGTCGAGGCCAATTTCTTGAGCCCACTGTTCATCGCCAGGCGCCTGGCGCTCAGCCCTGTGGCGGTGTTTGTTGCCGTGCTGTTCTGGGGCTGGCTGTGGGGCCTGGCCGGCGCCTTGCTCGCCGTGCCGCTG
>JANONH010000171.1:0-5450 GCA_031420735.1 Methylibium sp. | reverse complement strand
AGCTTCGCGATGATGCGCGAGGCGGCGCGGCGCGGCCACACGCTGCTGGCCGCCGAGCCGCGCCATCTGTCCTGGCAGCGCGGCGGCCGGGTCGTGGCCGAGGCGCAAGAGATCGTGCTGACCGGCGCTGCCCACGGCTGGTATGTGCTGCCCCGTGCGCCGGCCGCGGTGGCCCTGGCCGAGGTCGATGCGGTGCTCATGCGCAAGGACCCGCCCTTCGACAGCGAATACTTCTACGCCACCCACCTGCTCGAACAGGCCGAGCGCGAAGGCGCGCGGGTCTTCAACCGCGCCAGGGCGCTGCGCGACCACCCCGAGAAGCTGGCGGTGATGGAGTTCCCGGCCTACCTCGGCGCGACCTTGGTGACGCGCGACGCGGCCCAGATCCGCGCCTTCCATGCCGAGCAGCGCGACATCATCTTGAAGCCGCTCGACGGCATGGGCGGGCGCGGCATCTTTCGCGTGCGCGAGGACGGCCTCAACCTCGGCAGCGTGCTGGAAATGCTCACCCAGGACGGCTGCGAAACCATCATGGTGCAGCGCTACCTGCCGGAGATCGTCGCCGGCGACAAGCGCGTCCTGGTGATCGGCGGGCAGGCCGTGCCCTACAGCCTGGCGCGCATTCCCCAGGGCAGCGAAATCCGCGGCAACCTTGCAGCCGGCGGCAAAGGTGTGGCCCAGCCCCTGAGCGCACGCGACCGCGAGATCGCCGAGGCGCTCGGCCCCACGCTCGCCGCGCGCGGCCTTTTGCTCGTCGGCCTGGACGTCATCGGCGACTCGCTCACCGAGATCAACGTCACCAGCCCGACCTGCTTTCAAGAGATCACGCAGCAGACCGGCTTCGACGTGGCGGCAATGTTCGTCGATGCGCTGGAGGCGGCGCTCGACAGGGATTGACGCGGGCCGATTCAAACGTCCGTGTCGCCGGTGTCCACGCGACCGCGTCGCCGCTGGCTTCGATAATGGCGGTTTGAGCCCGCAATCCCGATGGCCCTGCTAACCCTCGTCAATGCCCACCTCGCCTACGGGCACGTGGCCCTGCTCGACCACACGGCCTTCGCACTCGAGCCCGGCGAGCGGGTCGGCCTGATCGGGCGCAACGGCACCGGCAAGTCCTCGCTGCTCAAGATCATCGCCGGGCTCGAGCGCCTGGACGACGGCCTGCTGCAACTGCAGCAGGGGCTGCGCCTGGCGCTGGTGGCGCAGGAACCGGTGCTCGACACCGAAGCCACCGTGTTCGACACAGTGAGCGTGGGCCTGGCCGAAGTCAAGGCGCTGCGCGCGCGCTACGAAGCGCACGATGCCAGCGACGACCTCGACGCCATCCAGACCCGCATCGAGTCGATGGACGGCTGGAACTGGGAGCAGCGCGTCACCGAGACGCTCGAGCGCCTGCAGTTGCAGCCGGGCACCCTGATCGGGCCGCTCTCGGGCGGCACCCGCAAGCGCGTGGCGCTGGCGCAGGCGCTGGTGGCGCAGCCCGACGTGCTGCTGCTCGACGAACCCACCAACCACCTCGACCTCGACGCCATCCGCTGGCTCGAGGAACTGCTCAAGGCCTACCGCGGCAGCGTCTTGCTCATCACCCACGACCGCGCCTTCCTGGACGCCGTGGCCACGCGCATCGTCGAGCTCGACCGCGGCGTGCTGCGCAGCTACCCGGGCAACTTCGCGACTTACGAAGCCACCAAGCAGCGCGAACTCGCCGACGAGGCGCTCGCCACCGCCCGCCAGGACAAGCTGCTCGCGCAGGAGGAGGTGTGGGTTCGCCAGGGCGTGGAAGCGCGGCGCACACGCAGCGTGGCGCGCATCAAGCGGCTGGAGGTGTTGCGCGTGCAGCGCGCGGAGCGCCGCAATTCCATCGGCCGCGTGTCGCTCGACGTCGACACCGGCTCGCGCAGCGGCAAGATCGTCGCCGAACTCGAAAAGGTCAACAAAGCCTTCGGCGACACCGTGGTGGTGCGCGACTTCAGTGCCACCTTGCTGCGCGGCGACAAGGTCGGCCTCATCGGCCCCAACGGCGCCGGCAAGACCACGCTGCTGCGCCTGATCCTCGCCAGCCTGGCGCCCGACAGCGGCACGGTGCGCACCGGCAGCAAGCTGCAGGTGGCCTACTTCGACCAGATGCGCGAAGCGCTCGACCTCGAAGCCACGCTGGCCGATACCATCAGCCCTGGCAGCGAATGGATCGAAATCGGCGGTTCTCGCAAGCACGTCATGAGCTATTTGGGCGACTTCCTGTTCGCGCCGGCGCGCGCCAACTCGCCGGTCAAGAGCCTCTCGGGCGGCGAGCGCAACCGGCTCTTGCTCGCGCGCCTGTTCGCCCGGCCGGCCAATGTGCTGGTGCTCGACGAGCCGACCAATGACCTCGACATCGACACCCTGGAGCTGCTCGAGGAATTGCTGCAAACCTACCCCGGCACCGTGTTTCTCGTGAGCCACGACCGACGCTTCCTCGACAACGTGGTCACCAGCACCATCGTGAGCGAAGGCGAAGGCCGCTGGCGTGAATACGAGGGCAGCGTCGAAGACTGGCTGCTGCAGTCCGAGCGCACACGGGCACTGCAGTCGGCGAGCGTCAAGCGCGCGCCCGCAGCCGCAGCCGCTCTCGTTTCGCAGCCGTCTGCGCCTGCGATCGCCGCCGCGGCTGCAACGACACCCAAACGGGCCAAGCTCGGCTTCAAGGAACAGCGCGAACTCGACGCCCTGCCGGCGCGCATTGAAGCCCTGGAGGCCGAGCAACGCCTGTTGGGCGAGCGGCTCGCAAGCACCGAGTTTTACCGCGAAGCGCCGCAACGCGTGGCCGAAGTGCAGTCGCGCTTCGGCCACATCGAAGAAGAACTGATGCAGGCGCTGGCACGCTGGGAGCTGCTCGACGGCCGCTGATGGCGGCACACGCCCTGCGCCTGGCCGGCGTCGATGACGTGGCCGAGCCCGGCGGCGGGGTGGCGGTGCCCCAAGCCGTCGCCGCACTGGCGGGGCGACAAGCGCCCCGCCAGTGCGGCATGGGGGCCGCCGTGCTACCAGTTGCTCAGGGTACTGAGCCAGGAGTCGCCGCCCGCGGCGGGGTGGGTGCGGCTCACGATCAGGCCGGCCTGCAGGTAGAGCCCGTTGAGCAGGCGCGCGGCGCGCTCGCGGTCGAAGCCGGGCCATGCCGCCAGCGCACGCAAGGACACGGCCTCCTGCCCCAGCCGGGCGACCGCTGCGCCGAGCGCGCCGCTCAGCGCAACCGGCACTTCGAGGTCGGGCGCGACGCGGTAGACCGCCGGCCCGGCCAGCTCGGGCAGCAATTCGTGGCGCGGCCCGTGCAGCGCCAGGTGCCACAGCAGCGGACCGAGCGGATGGCAGAGCGCGGCCGGCGCGGCCATCGAGGCCGGCTCCCGCCCCGGGGCGAGCAGCAAGGCGCGCTCCACTTGCAGCAGTTGCACGCTATCGAAGCGCGTTTCGTACAGCGACTCGAGCGTGAGCGGTGTGTGAAAGAGCCGCTCGCGAGGAAACACCGTGAGCGGCAGCACGTGGCCGTCGCGGTCGAGGTGCAAGGCCACGTCTTGAGCATGGCGCAGGCAGGCCGCCAGGACCTCCAGCACTTCGGCACCCGCACCGACATGCTCGAAGCGTTGCAGATCGGCCAGCAGCGAGGGGCTCAAGGCGGTGTAGCGCGAGCTGTCGTTGCGGCTCGTGTCCATGGCGCGCCGAAACGTGCTGACACGCCACAGCTCCGGCTCGCCGAAGGGGATGGTGGGTTCGTCCATGGGCACACTGTAGAGGGCGCGCGAAAAGGCGCAACGCGGCGGCAACCAGCAGCCCCGACGGCGAGGGGGTCGAAGGCCGCACCGCCCGCCGCCGGGCGCGCCTCGCCGCGGGTGTAAATTGCGGCGCGATGGACAGTCCCGCGATCGAGCTGGTTTCTCCGAGCACGGCCGATCGCCTGGCGGCCGCGCGCGATCTCATCGCCGAATACGCCGCCGCGCTCCAAGTCGACCTCTGCTTCCAGCAAATCGATGCCGAGCTCGAGAGCCTGCCGGGCGATTACGCCGAGCCCAACGGCGCCCTGCTGCTGGCCTATTGCGATGGCGAGTTAGCGGGTTGTGCGGCGCTGCGGCCCTTGCCCGAAGCCGACGAGGCCAATGCCTGCGAAATGAAGCGTCTTTACGTGCGGCGGGCCTTTCGCCGCTTCGGCTTGGGCCGCCAGTTGGCCGAGGCCCTGGTGGCGCGTGCCATCGGCGCTGGCTACTCGGTCATGCTGCTGCACACGCTGGACGAAATGGAAGCCGCGCGCCAGCTCTACGTCTCGCTCGGTTTTCAGGACGTGCCGCCCTACTACTACAACCCGATCGCTGGCGCGCATTACCTGCGCCTGTCGCTCGACAGCGCGACGTCGCGATACTGAGCGCGGGCCGTGCGGCCAAGCGCGCGGTTTTGCCAAGTCAGCCCGACCCAAGGATGCCAGCGATGAACGCCTTCAAACAACTGCTGCAGAACCCCTCACGCGGTGCGCACGCACACCCGCGCGCCAGTCACCAGCGCGTGCCGCTGGGCGCCTGGCTCATGTCGGCCAGCCCGCTGGTGGCCGAGGCGCTCGGCCATGCGGGCTTCGACTGGGCCGTGCTCGACATGGAGCATTCGCCGCTCGAAGTTCCGGGCGTGCTGGCCATGCTGCAGGCACTCGGCGCGACCAAGCTGGTGCCCATCGTGCGGCTACCGTGGAACGACCGCGTGGTCTGCAAGCGCGTGCTCGATGCCGGCGCGACCACGGTGATGGTGCCTTTCGTGCAGAACGCCGACGAGGCTCGCCAGGCGGTGGCCGCCATGCGCTACCCGCCGCGCGGCGTGCGCGGCACGGCCGGCATGAGCCGCGCCACGCGCTACGGCACGCAGCGTCTGGACACCCGCACCGCCGATGCCGCACTCGCGCTCATCGTGCAACTGGAGTCGCCCGACGCCCTGGCCGCCCTGGAGTCGATCGCCGCCGTCGACGGCGTGGACGCACTCTTCGTCGGCCCGGCCGATCTGTCGGCCGCCATGGGTCATGGCGGCGACGCCCGGCACCCGGAAGTGATGCGCGCGCTTGCGCAGGCGGCCGAGCGCGCGCGCGCCGCAGGCGTGCCCATCGGCACCCTTGCCGGCACCCCCGACATGGCCACGCAGGCCCGCGCCGCGGGCTTCGACTTCGTCGGCATCGGCACCGACCTCGGCTTCCTCATGCATGCCGCCCACGCCTCGCTCGCGGCCATGCGCACACCCGACTCGGACCAGGTGCATACGCTGGCTGCCGGCACGCAGTCTTATTGAATGGGACCACCCCCGTTGCGGCTTCGCCGCTCCCCCTCAAAGGGAGCGCCGCTGGCGGCCCGGCGGAGCCGGGGCGCGGCGGCGGCTTGACCCAGCCGGGGGGCGCGGCGGGGGCTTGTCCGCCCCGCCCGCGGCGCGGGGGAAGGGCCACAGCCGCC
>JANONH010000170.1:0-5215 GCA_031420735.1 Methylibium sp. | reverse complement strand
AGTGCGCATCGACCGCGCGGAGTTCTGGGACGTGAAGACCAGCAAGATGGTCCAGTTGTACAAGATGGCCAAGGCGGCCGTTAGCGGCGTGCCGCCCAGCGGCATGGGTGAGCACGGTGAGGTCAAGATGCGCTGAGAGGGCGTAAACCAACCCGTCATGCCCGCTCGTGTCGCCATATCGCGCCCACTCGGCGTTGCAAATGCTCGCCGCAGCCCGAGCTACGGCTGTGCTTTGCGCCTTGATTGCACGCAACCTGGCGCCCCGCTCGGACACGCCGGATTAATCTACATCCTCTGAGCGCCGCCAAGGGGCTGGCGCGCGCAAAGCGATGCATGCACAATTTTCTGTGTCTTTGGCGTCGCTGCTGTTACCGTGAGCCTCACCGTGTGCCGACTGTCTGGAGAGAGCCATCGCGACCCATCAGCATCCGATCAAGACGACAAGCGACGAGGCGGCCCACGCGGCGGCTGGCGCCGTAGTTCCTTTGCGTGCGCGGCGCCGTTCGCCCAAGCTGCCTCTGCCGCCGCCGACGCAAGACGCACGTTCGCTGCTGCGCCGCGAGCTGCTGCAAAACGGCTTGCAGCAGGCGGTTGACCTGCTCAAGAGTTGCCGCGCCGACCTCATCGGCGACGGCTTCATTGACGATTACGTGGCCCTCAACTGGCTTGAGTGGCACGGTGGCAGCCTGCGGCTCACGGTGGTCGGCGGCAACGTCTGTCGCCAAGCCGCGGCAGCCTGAGGTGCAAGCAAGAAGCATCTTGCCAGCGCGGCAGTAGCGCCTTGGGCTCTGCGCGGGCGAGCGATACACAACGCGCTTGCGCTGATTGGCGTGCCGAGCCGTGGCTGCGGCCCTGAACTCCCACGCCGCGATGCCCGCGCCGCACCTCCTCCTCGCCCTGGCGATCGTGTTCGTATGGGGCACCAATTTCGTGGTCATCCGCTGGGGCCTGCAAGAGTTGCCGCCGTTCTTGTTTGCGACCCTGCGATTCGCTTTTTCGGCCTTCCCCCTGCTTCTTTGGGTGCCGCGCCCCCGGCTGCCGTGGCGCCTGTTCGCGGCCAACGGCCTCTTGCTCGGCGCCGGGCAGTTCGGGCTGCTGTTCTTTGCGATGCGCGCCGACATCAGCGCCGGACTCGCCTCGCTGGTGATCCAGGTGCAGGTGTTCTTCACCATCGGCCTGGCCGTCGCTCTGCACCAGGAGCGCGTGCGGCCGCGCCAACTCGCAGGCCTGGCGCTGTCCATGGCCGGGCTGGCACTGATTGCCTTGCAAGCGAGCGAGCAAAGCGATGTCACCTGGCTTGGGCTGCTGCTGGTCGGAGCCGCTGCGCTTGCCTGGGCCGCTGCCAACATGGTCGCCAAGGCGGCCGGACGGGTGGACATGCTCGGCTTCATGGTCTGGAGCAGCGTATTCGCCACCCCGGCGCTGTTGGCGCTCAGCCTCACTCTCGAAGGCCCTGCGCGCATTGCCTCGGGCTTGCGTGAAGCCAGCTCGCTTGCCTGGGCCGCCGTGGCCTGGCAATCGTTCGGCAACACCCTGTTCGGCTACGGTGCGTGGAACTGGCTGCTGTCGCGCCACGCGGCAACCACGGTGGCGCCGGCCTCGCTGCTGGTGCCGCTGTTCGGCATGGGCGCATCGTTTTTGTGGCTGGACGAATCCATGCCGCCCTGGAAGCTCGGCGCCGCAGGCTTGGTGATTGCGGGCCTGGCGCTGAGCACGCTGGCGGCTCGCAGCGCGCCCGCGCGAACGTCGCTTCAAAAGCGCGAATGAGGCCGACCCACGTCGAATCCGACCGGAGGCTTTCGCTAACACGGCGTCGTTGATGCTTCGCTGGCCCGATGCGAAGCGACCGCGCTCGCGCTTCGGTCGCCATCTGTTTCGGGCGCGCCCTGTTGCAAGCATCGATTGATGGGCAATCGGGCTGCGCAGACACGCCTGTGATACTGGCGCGCTTTCACCCTTCGCTGCCGCGTGCATTTCATGGCCGTCATTCGTAACACCGTCGACCACGCCTGCTTTAATCGCAGCGCAGTGTTGCCCTTCGAGTTACGACTGGACGACTTCGGCGCAGCGCTTCAGGACGTCTATGACTTTTTCTTTGACGTAAATACCGGGCTGGTGTCGAAAGGCCTCGAGCGGCTCGACGACACGGTGCGGCCGGCCATCATGTCGGGATTGCTGTCGGACATGCTTACCTCCAGCCTCGCCAAACATTCGCGTACGCTCGTTGTCAACGACTATTTCAACGGTCATCCCGACCTTGTTGTCAAGGGTCAGTACGCCAACAATTCCGTTCGAAGCGGCGAACTCGGGGTTGAAATCAAGACAACCCGAAAGACGGGTGGTGCGGTCGACACGCACGGTGCTCGAAATCAGTGGATGTGCGTATTTGTCTATGCCGTCGACAACCAAGTCGAGCCGGCTATCGAGCGAGCGCCGATGCGCTTTACCGAGGTGTACCTCGGTCAGGTCCGCACCGACGATTTTCGCAAGAACGCGCGCGGCGAACTCGGCACGCGCACTGCGACGCTTCATGCCGAGGGCATTGCAAAGTTGCGGGTCAGTTGGATCTACAGGAGCCCGACTCCAAAGTGAAGCGCGCGGTCACTCGGCCTGCGGCAGCTTCATTGAGGCAAGCCGCGGCAATGACTCGCAAGCGAGTCTGAAGTAAGTGCCATCGCGCTCGACGCCAACGCTTTGGTAACCGTTGGCCTCCGCGGCCGCCAGCGTCGACGCCGAACCGGCGAACGGATCAAGCACCACACCGCGGCCGAGCGGCAACACCCCGCGCACCAGCTTGCGCATGAATGCCTGCGGTTTCAGGCTCGGATGCGGCGCGAGTTTGCGCTCGACGGCGCGCGTCGGGGCCGACACGATCACGTCGCCGAATGGCTGGGTGGCGGACACGCGCCGAAAGCCACCCGTGCCCCATCTGCGCAGGTTGTCCTGCACCCGACCCTCGATCGGTTTGCGAAACACGAGCCAGGGCTCCCACATCGAGCGCGGCATGACGCTCACGTCGCTGAACTCGACGTGTGCCGCTTTGGGGCGGTCGCCGCCGCGCATCGTCATGGTGAGCCGGACGATCTCGCCACGCCTCTCGAGACCCGCGCGCGACAGCGCACCCGACACGACATAGGAAAGCAGCGGATTACTTGCAACGACGACATTCGCACCGGGTACCAACACTCGGCTCAGACTGCGCCCCCAAGCAAAGAAAAACGACTCGAGCGCATCCAGGTCGGTGGGTTTTAGCACCGTAAAGCGTGGCAGCGGTGCGCGCTTGTTGCCATCGAAGCTCGGTGGAATGCGCCAAACGCCGCCCCGGCCGCTGCGCAGCTTGCCTTGTTCATGCGCCGAGTACTCGACCAGGCCGTAGGGAGGATCCGTCACCACGGCGTGAACGCTGTTCGCACCCTGCCGATCAAGCCAGCGCAAGCAGTCGTCGAGCACAAGAGTCGCGCGACCGTACGTGAACTCGGCCTCGCCGCCTGCAGCTGCAGCTGCTGCGCTGCGCAGGCCATGCTCCGACTCGAAGCCCGAGAGCACGTACTGGGCTCGGTCGGTGCGCACGAACAGTTCGGGCGTGTTCAGACGAAGATAGGAGCGCACCGAAGAGGCTGGTACCTCGCCGATGAGTTGCCCGACCTCGCCCGTGATCTGCTGCAGGGTCACGCCAACACGGCGCCCTTCGAGCACCTGAACGATCGCGTCTCGCACTTCGCCGGGCCGTCTTCTCATGGCTGTTCTCTTGAGTTTGCAGCATTTTAGACGTCTAGACGTCAATCCCACCGTGGGCAATCCCGGAGCACTTTGAACTAAACCGCAATGAGAACCACGACGGTTCGGCTAGGTTGGCCGGCGTCAACCACTGGGTCGAGGCACCCCTCGCCCGGTGCTCTGATTCAAGCCGCCAGCACCGCCGCCATCGCGTCGGCGGTGGCGGCGACGTTGTGGGCGTTGAGGCCGGCCACGCACAGCCGACCGGAGCGCAGCAGGTAGACGCCGTGCGCCTCGCGCAGCCGCTCGACTTGCACCGGCGAAAGGCCGGTGTAGCTGAACATGCCGTGCTGGGCGAGCAGGTAGCCGAAGTCGGAGCCGGGCAGCCTGGCTGCGAGCGCTTTGTGCAGCGCGTGGCGCATGGCGAGGATGCGGGCGCGCATGGCCGCGAGTTCGGCCTCCCACAGCGGGCGCAGCTCGGGGTCGGTGAGCACGCGTGCGACGATCTGGCCGCCGTGGATCGGCGGGCTCGAGTAGGTGCGGCGCACCGTCGCCTTGAGCTGCCCGAGCACCCGCTCGGCCTGCCCGCGGTCGGCGCACACCACGCTGAGGGCGCCGCAGCGCTCGCCGTAAACGCTCATGCTCTTGGAGAAGGAGTTGGCGGCGAAGAAAGGCAGCCCGGCCTCGGCCAGCGCCCGCACGGCGAAGGCGTCGGCTTCAATGCCTTCGCCGAAGCCCTGGTAGGCGAGGTCGAGGAAGGGCAGCAGACGCCGCTCGCCCAGCAGGGCGATCAGGCGCCGCCATTGCTCCCGGCTCAAGTCTTCACCGGTCGGGTTGTGGCAGCAGGCGTGCAGCAACACCACGCTGTGCGGCGCAAGCACGTCCAGCGCGGCGAGCATGGCTTCGAAGCGCACGCCGCCGGCCGGGCGCGGCGGCCCGGCGCCGGCGTCACCGAAGTCGTAGTAGGGGTAGGTGTGCACCGCCAGGCCCGCGCCTTCGAAGATGGCGCGGTGGTTGTCCCAGGTCGGGTCACTCACCCATACGGCACTGCCTGGGAACCAGCGCGCGATGAAATCGGCGCCGAGCTTTAGCCCACCGCTCGAGCCCACGGTCTGCAGCGTGGCAACCCGGTTCGATTCGAGCGCCTCGTGCCCGGCGCCGAACAGCAACTCGCAGACCGCCTGGCGCATATTGGCAGCGCCCTCGATCGGCAGGTAGGACTTGGTGCCGCCCGTCTCGAGCAACAGGGCCTCGGCCCGGCGCACCGAAGCGAGCACCGGGATGCGGCCGGCTTCGTCGAAGTAGATGCCGATGCTCAGGTTGACCTTGTGCGCCCGCGGGTCCTTCTGGAAGTCTTCGTTGAGGGACAGGATGGGGTCGCCCGCATAGGGCTCGACGTGCTCGAACATGCGCAACTCCTGCGTGGTTGCGCCGATTATCCAAGCGCTCGGCAGCGCCGGCCTGGCAAGTGCCTTCGGCCACGCGCCCCGGCGCGTCT
>JANONH010000169.1:0-1964 GCA_031420735.1 Methylibium sp. | reverse complement strand
CGGCCGAGCACCTCGCGCGCCAGCTCTGCGCGTGCCGGTGCACGAAAACCGATCGAGGCCGTCATGCATTCGCCCTCGGCCACGCCCTCATGGCCCCAGCCCGGCGGCAGGTAGAGCATGTCGCCGGCATCGAGCAGGTGGTCCTGGGTGGGCTCGAAGCGCGCCAGGAGCTTGAGCGGCAAGCCGGGCCTGAGCGCCGCGTCGCCCGGTGGCGCGACCCGCCAGCGCCGCCGACCCTGCACCTGTAGCAAAAAGACGTCGTAGGAGTCGGCATGCGGGCCGACACCGCCGCCGTCACTGGCCCACGAAAGCATCAGGTCATCGAGGCGCGCCTCGGGCACGAAGCGAAACATCGACAGCAATTCTCCGGCTGCACTTGCATGCTGCTCAAGGCCCTGCAGCAGCAGCGTCCAGCCGGGACGCGCCACCGGCGGCAGCGCGCGGCGCGCAAGCGGCCCGTGGCGCAGCGACCAGCCGCCGCCCGCTTGCCGCACCACCAGGCGCGCCTGCGCTTCTTCGCGCGCGGCCAGCGCAAACAGCGCGGCGCGCGAGAGCGGCGGCGCCACGCCCGCCACCGCCTGGCGCACGAGCAAGGGCTTCTTCTGCCAGTGCCGGCGCATGAAAGTGGCGGGGCTCAGGCCGCCCAGCAGCGGCGTCGGAGTGTCGATTTCTGGCAGCAGGGACATGCACCCATTGTGCGATCATGAAGACATGAAGATTGGTCCCGCCTGCGTCGTGAGTCTCACCTGGCGTCTCGAAGACGCCCACGGGCAACTGATCGACGAGTTGCTCGAAGCCGTGGAGTTTTTTGTCGGCGGCCACGACCTGCTCGAGAAAGTCGAGCAGGCCCTGCTCGGCCAGGAAGAGGGCTTCGAAGCCACCCTGCACCTGGAGCCGGAGCATGCCTTCGGTGAGTACGACGCCGCGCTGGTGTTCTTTGAGGAACGCAGTGCCTTCGACCACATCGCCGAAGGCATGCAGTTCGACGGCATCCCCGAAGGCGCCACCACGCGCGACCTACCGAACGACCTGGTCTACACGGTCACCGAGGTCTACGACACGCACGTGGTGTTCGACGGCAACCATCCGCTGGCCGGCATTGCGCTGGTCCTTGCCTTGGTGGTGCGCGGCGTGCGCGAAGCCAGCGTCGGCGAGGTCGAGCAGGGTTCGGTGGCGCAGTCGGCCGTCACGGTGCTGACCACGGCGCCGCGCTCTTCGCAGTTGCACTGATCGAGCACAGGCAGCTCAGCGCTCAGCCGGCGCCGGTCGAGCCGAAGCCGCCTTCGCCGCGCGCCGAGGCGCCGAATTCGCCGACCACCTTGAAGGCCGCCTGCACCACCGGCACGATCACCAGTTGCGCCATGCGCTCGAGCGGCTGCAATGTGTAGGGCACGGTGCCGCGGTTCCAGCAACTGACCATCAAGGGGCCCTGGTAGTCCGAGTCGATCAGGCCGACCAGGTTGCCGAGAACGATGCCGTGCTTGTGGCCCAGGCCCGAGCGCGGCAGGATCATGGCGGCCAAATTCGGGTCGCCGATGTGGATGGCCAAGCCGGTGGAGACCAGGTGCGTGGCGCCCGGCGCGAGGCAAAGCGGCGCGTCCAGGCAGGCGCGCAGGTCCAGGCCCGCACTGCCGGGCGTGGCGTAATGGGGCAATTGCCCGCTCAGGCGCGCATCGAGCACGCGCACTTCGATGGTCACAGCCATGCCCGGGTCTTCAGGCTCGATGGCTCGCGCGGCGGCGCGCGATCTCGGCCACCAGAGCGCGCGCCAGCGTGAGCTTGTCGGCCCTGCCGCCGCCCGGCGGCAAGGCTTGCTCGCCGTGCGCGTCGATCAGCAAGAGCGCGTTGTCGTCGCGCCCGAAAGTGGCCGGGCCGAGGTTACCCACCACCAGCGGCAGCTTCTTGCGCTCGAGCTTGCTGCGCGCATGCGCCGCCAGGTTCTCGCTTTCCGCCGCGAAGCCGAC
>JANONH010000168.1:0-1642 GCA_031420735.1 Methylibium sp. | reverse complement strand
TGCACCGGCAGACCGCGCCACAGCACAAAGCCGCGGCCGTTCAGCAGTTGCTCGCGCAGCCGCGTCAGCCGCGCGGCCAGCTGCGGCAGTGCAAAGCCTTCTTGCGTCAGCGCGCCGAGTTCGACACCCGGGCGCAACCACAGCGCGCAGGCGGCATCAAGCTCGCCAAGTTCGGCGTCGTCCAGCGCCTCGGTCCACTCGTTGGCGCGTGCGGCCATGTCGTCGCCGCGCCACGCGCTGGCATCGTCGATGTGTGCTGGTAATCCGGGTGGAAAGACAGTTTCAGTCTGGCCCATCGTGGATTATGTGCACCGCACAAGCCTCAACCACAGCTGGAGGTCAATGGCTGAGAATGAATGGCAGAAACCACCCTGCATTGCTGCCGTTGGCGGCGCGAAGCTCAACGGCAGCATGGGGTCGCAAACCGCTGTCCGCAAACGCGCGGTCGAGGGCAAACCGCGTAAGACAGTGACTCAGCTCGACGCAAGCAGCGCACGCACCGCATCGAGCCCAGGCATTCCGGTGATCGCGCCGCGTGCGCCGACCGACAAGGCCGCGGCGGCGTTTGCCCAGGCCAGTGCAGCCTCCATCGGCTCGCCGCGGGCGAGGCTGGCGGCCATCGCACCGGTGAAGGTGTCTCCCGCGCCGATCGTGTCGGCGACCTGGACCGCGTGGCCCGCGAGCGCGAGCGCTGGCTGGCCGCGGCGAAACAGCGCGCAGCCGGCGGCGCCGAGGGTCACCGCGACGGCGCCGGCGCCGCGTGCGAGCAGCGCCTCGGCGGCTGCGGCGGTCGGCGTGCCGACCGGCATGCCGGCCAGCAGGCGCAGCTCGGTCTCGTTGGGCGTGAGCAGGTCGCACAGCGCGAGCAATTCATCGGGCAGCGGCTGGGCCGGTGCGGGGTTGAGCAGGGTGAGTGCCCCTCCCCTGCGGGCATGCGTGAACGCGGCGTGCGTCGCCGCCTGCGGCACCTCGTTTGAGGCCATCACCACGCGCGCCCGGCCCAGCGCCGCCGCTGCGGCGTCGGCGTGGCGTGCCGCGAGGCCCGCACCGGCGCCGGGCGCCACGGCGATGCTGTTGTCGCCATCGTCGTAGACGAGGATCTGCGCCACGCCGCTGGGCTCACCATGCACTACTTCGACCCTCGAGGCATCGATGCCCTCGCGCGCCCACAGCGCGAGCGCCATGCGGCCGAAGTCGTCGTCGCCGATGCGTGCGATGACGGCGACCTGGGCGCCCTGGCGCGCGCACGCAATCGCCGCGTTCGAGCCCTTGCCGCCGGGGCCGATCGTGAAGCCGCTGGCCATCAGCGTTTCGCCGCGCGCGATCGGCCGCGGCACGCGCGACACAAGGTCGGCGTTCCAGCTCGCCAGGCAGACGACGTCGCTCACAGCGCGTCTATGGCCACAGGCTCAAGCCCGCCGCAACTCTTCGCGAATCGTCTTGCGAACGATGCCCTCGAGGGTTTCGGCCTGGATGGCTTGCTTCAGCGCCTCGTTGATAAGTGTCTGGTAGCCGCGGTCGCCAGCCTTGGCCTTGAAATGCTCGACCACCGCGCCATCGAGAAAGATGTTCACGCGCTGCTTGTTCGGCAAGAGGGCGCCACTGGGCCCGCGCTTGCGCAGCACGAGCTTGCCCACAGCAA
>JANONH010000167.1:0-2629 GCA_031420735.1 Methylibium sp. | reverse complement strand
TCGGTGCAGTACAGCGAGGAGCGCGAATCGCGTGGGTCGCTGGTGGTGAAGCCGATCTGGTTGTTGATGACGATGTGCAGCGTGCCGCCGGTGTAGTAGCCGCGGGTCTGCGCCAGCGCCAGCGTCTCCATCACCACGCCCTGCCCGGCGAAGGCCGCATCGCCGTGCACCAGCACCGGCAGCACCTGGTTGCCCTCGGTGTCGCCGCGGCGGTCGAGGCGCGCCTTGACCGAGCCCTCGACCACCGGGTTGACGATCTCCAGGTGCGAAGGGTTGAACGAGAGCGAGAGATGCACCGGGCCGCCGGGGGTCGGGATGTCGCTCGAAAAACCCTGGTGGTACTTCACGTCGCCCGAGGGCAGGTCTTCCTTGGCGGTGTGGTCGAACTCGCTGAACAATTCCTTGGGCGACTTGCCCAGGGTGTTGACCAGCACATTGAGCCGCCCGCGGTGCGCCATGCCGATGACGATTTCTTGCACGCCCGACTCGCCCGCGCGCTGCACCACTTCGTCCATCGAAGCGATGAAGCTTTCGCTGCCTTCGAGCGAGAAGCGCTTCTGGCCGACGTACTTGGTGTGCAGGTAGCGCTCCAGGCCCTCGGCGGCGGTGAGCCGGTCGAGGATTTGCAGCTTGGTGTCGACACTGAAGCTGGGCTTGCTGCGCACACGCTCGAGCTTCTCTTGCCACCAGCGCTTCTCCACCGGCTCGGTGATGTGCATGAACTCCGCGCCGATGGTTGCGCAGTAGGTTTCGCGCAGCGCCTGCAAGATTTCGCGCAGGGTCTGCAGCTCGGCGGTGGTGAAGTAGGTGTTGCTGGCGCTGAACGTGATGTCCATGTCGGACTCGCTCAGGTCGTAGAAGGCCGGCTCCAGCTCGGGGATGCGCGGGCGCTCGGCGCGCTTCAAGGGGTCGAGGTCGGCCCAGCGGGCGCCCAGCGAGCGGTAGGCCGCGATGAGCGACTGCACATGGACCTGCTTGCGCGCCACCGCGAGTTCGGCGGCGCTCGCCTTGACGGAGAAGGCGTTCGACTTGGCACGCTGGGCGAACGACTCGACCACCGGCGCATGCGCCACGTCCGGGGATGCCGAGCCATCGCCGGCCGGCACGTTTTGCAGGGCGTCGAACCAGGATCGCCAGTTCTCGGGCACGGAGCCCGGGTTGTCGAGGTAGGCCTCGTACAACTCTTCGACGTAAGGCGCGTTGCCCCCGAACAAATGGGAGTTCGAGCGGTGTTGCTGCATCATTTCGCTCACCTTTGGCCCTGGCATTCAGGGCGTTGGCTGGTTGAATAAACCCTCCGCGACACGGCTGGGCCGGTTGGCGGATTGCGGCCCGCCTGTCGCTTGTTCGGGTGAACCAGAAAAGGGGACGGGCGGGATCGTCCTGCTGGCGCGCACTCTAGCACCGGGGGCGCCGCCATGGCACCGGCGGCAGCTCTTATTGCACCGAGCGCGGATGCGGCGGCTGGTCGATCGGCGCGGTGAAGAGCTCGCCGCCGTCCACGGCGTCGAAGCGGTATTGGGCGCCACAGAACTCGCACGTCACCTCGGCCAGGCCGCGTTCGGCGATGAGGCTGTCGAACTCAGCGCCACCCAGGCCCTGCAGCATGCGCGCCACGCGCTCGCGCGAGCAGGGGCAGGCGAAGTGCGGCACGGGCTCGGTGGCGGGCCGCTCGAAGCGACGCAGCGGCTCCTGCCAAAACAGCCGGTGCAGCACGGCGTCGGCACCCAGGCCGAGCAGTTCGCCAGCGGTCAGGGTCGACGCCAGAAGGGCGATGCGCTTGTAGCCTTCGTTCAAACCGATCTCGTCTTGATTGCGCCGCCCGGCGAGGTTGGCCTCGCCGTCAACCGGCAGGCGCTGGATGAGCAGCCCCGCAGCCAGCGTGTCGTTGGCC
Source organism: Methylibium sp. (assembly GCA_031420735.1). Taxonomy (GTDB): domain Bacteria; phylum Pseudomonadota; class Gammaproteobacteria; order Burkholderiales; family Burkholderiaceae_C; genus Methylibium. The sequence goes on along the minus strand of JANONH010000167.1, from coordinate 735 downwards.
GCCAGCACCAGCTTGGTGTCGAGTTGCTCGGATTGCAACATGTAGTGCTCCAGCACCTGCGCGAGCCGCTGCAGCGGCTCGCGGTGGTCGCCGTAGAGCGGCACCACGCCCTGGTAGGGCTGCTGGCCGGGGAAGCGCTGCTTGGGGTCGAGCGTGATCACGCAGCGGCCTTGACCGGCTGCATTGACCATCGCTTGCAGGCCGGCGTCGCTTGGCACCGCGCCGTGGACGCTGGCCGTGGCGCGCAGCGACAGGTCAGCCTGCACTTCGGCCACCGCCAGCTGCACCGGCCCGTCGCCGGTAACCTGCAGTATCAAGGCGCCGTCGAACTTGAGGCTGGCCCGCATCAGCACCCCGGCGGCCGCCATCTCGCCCAGCAAGCCGCGCACCGGCGCTGCAAAGGCGCCGGTCGCCACGCGCCGCGCCAGCAACTCGGTCCACGCATCGCCCAGGCGCACCAGCATGCCGCGCACCGGCAGGCCGTCGAACAGGAACTTGTGCAATTCATTCATCGTCGTCGATTCTCGTGAGCCCGGGCCCCGTTGGGGCGGCGCCCCGCCAGGCGGCACCGCGCGGGGTGGGGCTTATCCCCTGGTCGGTCGCACCGAAGCCGCACCGGCGCCGGCCCGTCAGCCCACGCGCACGAGCGCGGTCTTGAAGCGCAAGCCGCGCGCGACATAGGTGGCAGCACCGCGAGCGATGCGCGCGATCTCCTCGGGCGAAAGCGCACGCACC
>JANONH010000166.1:0-1717 GCA_031420735.1 Methylibium sp. | reverse complement strand
GCAGAGCGCTATCTCGCCGAAGGCGGCTACGTCTGGAACAGCGGCATTTTCGTATTGCGCGCTTCTGCTTGGCTCGCCGCACTCGAGCGTTTTCGCCCCGACATCCTGCAGGCCAGCCGAAAGGCGTGGGACGCTCGCTCGAGCGACGCCAGCTTCGTGCGCCCCGACGGCGCCGCCTTCGCTGCCGTGCCGTCGGAGTCGATCGACTACGCCGTGATGGAGCCTTGCTGCGGCCGCGAGGCCAGCGACTTCCAAGTCAAGATGGTGCCGCTCGACGCCGGCTGGAGCGACCTCGGCGCTTGGGACGCCGTGTGGCTGGCCAGTGTGCGCGACGCCCACGGCAACGCCACCCACGGTGACGCCATCGTCGAGAACAGCCGCAACACGCTGGTGCACGCCACCAGCCGGCTGGTGAGCGTGGTGGGCCTGGACAACGTAGTGGTGGTCGAAACGCCCGACGCCGTGCTGGTGGCCGACCGCGGCCGCAGCCAGGACGTCAAGCGGATCGTCGCCACCTTGCAGAGCCACGACCGCACCGAGGCCACGCTGCACCGGCGCGTGCACCGGCCCTGGGGCTGGTACGACAGCATTGACCGTGGCCCGCGCTTCCAGGTCAAGCGCATTCTCGTGAAGCCGGGCGCCACGCTGAGCCTGCAAATGCACCACCACCGCGCCGAGCACTGGATCGTCGTCTCGGGCACGGCCGAGGTGACTTGCGGCGACAAGAAAACGCTGCTCACCGAGAACCAGAGCACCTACATTTCCCTGGGCGAAAAGCATCGCCTCGCCAACCCCGGCAGCATCCCGCTCGAGATCATCGAAGTGCAATCGGGCAGCTACCTCGGCGAAGACGACATCGTGCGCTTCGAAGACACCTACGGTCGCGCTCCCGCAGGGCCCAAGGCGTGATCCTGGTCACCGGGGGCGCCGGCTTCATCGGCAGTAACTTCGTGCTCGACTGGCTCGCGCAGTCGGATGAAGCGGTGGTCAACCTCGACCTGCTCACCTACGCCGGCAACCTGCGCAACCTCGAGGCCTTGAGCGGCGATGCGCGGCATGTGTTCGTGCACGGCGACATCTGCGACTCTGCTCTGGTGGCGCGGCTGCTGGCCGAGCATCGCCCGCGTGCGGTGCTGCATTTCGCTGCCGAAAGCCATGTCGACCGCTCGATCCACGGCCCGGGCGCGTTCATGCGCACCAACGTCGAGGGCAGCTTCGCCCTGCTCGAAGCGAGCCGCGCTTATTGGCAGGGTTTGCAGGGCAGCGAGAAAGCCGCCTTTCGCTTCCACCACATCAGCACCGACGAGGTTTACGGCTCGCTCGCGCCCGAGGCGCCGGCATTCACCGAAAGCCACGCCTACGAGCCCAACAGCCCGTACTCGGCCAGCAAGGCAGCGAGCGACCACCTGGTGCGTGCGTGGCACCACACCTACGGCTTGCCGGTCGTCACCACCAACTGCTCCAACAACTACGGCCCTTTCCATTTCCCCGAAAAGCTCATTCCGCTCATGATCGTCAATGCCCTGGCGGGCAAGCCGCTGCCGGTGTATGGCGATGGGCGGCAGATCCGCGACTGGCTTTACGTGGGCGACCACTGCAGCGCGATCCGCGCCGTGCTCGGGCGCGGCCGCCTCGGCGAAACCTACAACATCGGCGGCTGGAACGAAGCGGCCAACATCGACATCGTCCACCTCGTCTGCGCCTTGCTCGACGAACT
>JANONH010000165.1:0-3736 GCA_031420735.1 Methylibium sp. | reverse complement strand
TCCGTCGACGGCGGGCCGCCTCACTCGATCGCCTTCACCATGTCTTCAACCACTTTTTTGGCGTCGCCGAACACCATCATGGTCTTGTCCATGTAGAAAAGCTCGTTGTCCAGACCGGCATAGCCCGCGGCCATCGAGCGCTTGTTGACGATCACGGTCTTGGCCTTGTAGGCCTCGAGGATGGGCATGCCGTAGATGGCGCTGCCCTTGGTCAGCGCGGCCGGGTTCACCACGTCGTTGGCGCCGAGCACGATGGCGACATCGACCTGGCCGAACTCGCCGTTGATGTCTTCCATCTCGAACACCTGGTCGTACGGCACCTCGGCCTCGGCCAGCAGCACGTTCATGTGGCCCGGCATGCGCCCGGCCACCGGGTGGATCGCGTACTTGACGCGAATACCCTTGTGCATGAGTTTCTCGGCCAGCTCCTTCACCGCATGCTGGGCGCGCGCCACCGCCAGGCCGTAGCCGGGCACGATCACCACCGTCTCGGCGTTGCCGAGGATGAAGGCGGCGTCGTCGGCGCTGCCGCTCTTGACCGGCCGCGCCTCGGCCTTGGCGCCGTCGGCGGCAATGGCCTCACCGCCGAAGCCGCCCAGGATGACGTTGAAGAACGAACGGTTCATCGCCTTGCACATGATGTAGGAGAGGATCGCGCCCGAGCTGCCCACCAGCGAGCCGGCAATGATGAGCATGCTGTTGTTAAGGCTAAAGCCGATGCCCGCCGCCGCCCAGCCGGAGTAGCTGTTGAGCATGGACACCACCACCGGCATGTCGGCCCCGCCGATCGGGATGATGATGAGCACGCCCATGACGAAGGCCAGCGCCAGCATCACGAAGAAAGCCGGCCAGTTTTCGGTGAAGGCGAACACGAGCCCAAAGCCGAGCATCGCCAGGCCGAGCGCGAGGTTGATCTTGTGCTGCCCCGCAAACTGCACCGGCGCGCCCTGGAACAAGCGGAACTTGTACTGGCCCGAGAGCTTGCCGAAGGCGATGACCGAGCCGCTGAAGGTGATGGCGCCGATGGCCGCGCCCAGAAACAGCTCGAAGCGGTTGCCCGCGGGTATGGCCTCGCCCTTGCCGACGATGCCGAAAGCCCAGGGCTCGGCCACGGCGGCCACCGCGATGAACACCGCCGCCAGGCCGATCATGCTGTGCATGAAGGCCACCAGCTCGGGCATCTTGGTCATCTGCACGCGCTTGGCCATGAAGGCCCCGGCGCTGCCGCCGACCAGCAGGCCGAAGGCCACGTAAGCGAGGCCGGTCGTGCCCGATTGCCCGGCACGCGCGGCAAGCTCGACGATCAATGCCGCGGTGGTGACCACGGCGATGGCCATGCCGCCCATGCCAAACAGGTTGCCGCGGATCGAAGTGGTGGGGTGCGAGAGGCCCTTCAAGGCCTGGATGAAGCAGACGCTCGCGACCAGGTAGAGCAGGGTGACCAGGTTCATGCTCATTGGGCGCCCTTCTGGCTCACGGGCGCTTTCTTGTCCTTCTTCCTGAACATCTCCAGCATGCGCCGCGTCACCAGGAAGCCGCCGAACACATTGACCGCGGCCAGCACCACGGCGAGCACGCCCATGGTCTTGCCCAGGGTGGTTTCGGTCAGCGCCGCGGCCAGCATGGCGCCGACGATGACGATGGCCGAGATGGCATTGGTCACCGCCATCAGCGGCGTGTGCAGCGCCGGCGTCACGGTCCAGACGACGTGGTAGCCGACGTAGATGGCCAGCACGAAGATGACGAGGTTGAGCAGGGTGGGGGAGACGGCATCCATGACTTTTCTCAGTTCCTCAGCAGTTGGCCAGCGCGACACATCAGGCAGGCCTTGACGATGTCGTCTTCGAGGTCGATCTTCAGCGCCGCGGCGTCTTTGTCGAGCACGAGCTTCAAGAAGTCGAGCACGTTTCTCGAGTAGAGCGCGCTGGCATCGGCCGCCACCAGCGCGGCGAGATTGGTTTCGCCGATCAGGGTCACGCCATGCTTGACCACCGTCTTGCCGGCTTCGGTGAGCGGGCAGTTGCCGCCGTTGGGTGCCGCCAGGTCGACGATCACCGAGCCCGGCTTCATGGCCCGCACCATGTCTTCGCTCACCAGCACCGGCGCCGCGCGCCCCGGAATGAGCGCAGTGGTGATGACGATGTCGGCCGCGGCCACGCGCTTGGCGACCTCGAGCTTCTGGCGCTCGAGCCAGCTTGCCGGCATGGGCCGCGCGTAGCCGCCCACGCCCTCGGCGGCCTCTTTCTCTTCGGCCGTCTCATAGGGCACGTCGATGAACTTGGCGCCGAGCGATTCGACCTGCTCCTTGACCGAAGGCCGCACGTCGCTCGCCTCGATCACGGCGCCCAGGCGCTTGGCGGTGGCAATCGCCTGCAGCCCCGCCACGCCGACGCCCAGCACCACCACGCGCGCCGCCTTCACGGTGCCGGCAGCCGTCATGAGCATGGGCATGAAGCGCTGGTAGGTGTGGGCCGCGATCATGACGGCCTTGTAGCCGGCGATGTTGGCCTGCGAGGACAGCACGTCCATGCTCTGGGCCCGCGTGGTGCGCGGCGCGGCTTCGAGCGCGAAGGCGGTGAGGCGCGCGTCGGCCAGGGCCTGCAGGCCTGGGCGGTTAAACGGCTCGAGCAGGCCCACCAGCGCGGTGCCGGGGGGCATGAGGGCGAGCTCGGCGGCGTCGGGCGCGCGCACCTTGAGCACCAGTTCGCAGGCCAGGGCCCGGGCGGCGTCGCAGATTTCGGCGCCGGCCGCGGTGTAGGCGGCGTCGGTGACGCTGGCGGCCAGGCCGGCGCCGGCTTGCACGAACAGGGCGTGGCCCTGGGCCTTGAGTTTCTTCGCGGTTTCGGGGGTGAGAGCCACCCGTGTCTCGCCCGTTTGGGTCTCGCTCGGCACGCCGATGCGCATATTGGTCGCTCCTGTCCGATGGGTCTGATGCGGCGGCGAGCTTACACAATCCCCGACGGCTTGGCCGCGAAGCTTTTGTCCGCACGAGAGACACCGCGCTTTGGCCGGGCTGACGTTTGCCTAACAATCGCGCCGATGAAGCAACGATGGAAACCCAGCGTCACGGTGGCCGCGATCGTCGAGCAGGACGGGCGCTTCCTGCTGGTGGAGGAAGAAACGCCCGAAGGCGTGCGCCTCAACAACCCCGCCGGCCACCTCGATCCAGGCGAGTCGTTGGTCGAGGCCGTGGTGCGCGAAGTGCTGGAGGAGACGGCCTGCGTGTTCACGCCCGAAGCCTTGCTGGGCGTCTACATGTCGCGCTACGTGCGCACCAAAAAACCGGGCCGCGCCGCCGAAGACGTCACCTACCTGCGCTTTGCCTATTGCGGCAGCGTTGGCGCGCCGCTGCCCGGGCGCGCCCTGGACCACGGCATCCTGCGCACGCTCTGGATGACGCCGGCTGAAATACGCGCCGCACAAGACCGCCACCGCAGCCCGGCGCTGCAGCACGGCATCGACGATTTTCTGCGCGGCACGCGCCACCCGCTGGCCACCGTGTTCGTCGACCCGGGTCTTTACGAGCCGGTCGAAAAATCGTGAGCGAGGACTGCGTGAAGCGGCGCGTGGTGGTGGGGCTCTCAGGTGGCGTCGATTCGGCCGTGAGCGCCTGCCTGCTCAAGCAGCAAGGCCATGAGGTGGTCGGCCTCTTCATGCGCAACTGGGACGACGAAGACAGCGAACACTGCACTTCGCGGCAAGACTTTCTCGACGCCGCGAGCGTGGCCGACGTGCT
>JANONH010000164.1:0-7973 GCA_031420735.1 Methylibium sp. | reverse complement strand
CGTTGGGCCGGACTTCGCGCTTTTGCTGCTCCATCCAGGCCTGCAACTCGTCTTGCTCGCCGCCGCAAGCCGCCATGAGCAAAAGCACGGCAAGCAGGAGCGGCGTCGCGCCGTGCCTTGGGGTTTTCATTTCTTCACCCCCGCCTTGGCGGCTTCCTTGGACTTGCGCTGCGTTTCGACCTCGGTGGGATCGAGGTAGCGATAGGTGCGCGCGAGCGCATCCATGGTCAGCGTGCCGGTGGTGACGTTGGCCCCGGCGACACCGCTGATGTTGAGGTTGTGCAGCGTGACGATGCGCGAAAGGTTGGCGACGTCGGCCGCGAACGACCCCATGTCGTGGTAGCGCCCCGTGATGCGGATCGTGATGGGCAACTCGGCGTAGTAATCCTTGACCGACACCTGCCCGGGGCGGAACAGTTCAAACTGCAGACCGCGGCCGAGACCGGCTTGGTTGATGTCGGACAGCAGGGCGTCCATTTCGGCCTTGCCGGGCAGTTGCTTCTCGAGTTGGGTGACGTATTCCTGCACCTGGATTTTTTGCTTGCGCAACTCACCCAGGTTGACGGCCTGCGCCAGTTTGGCGCGGTAGTCCTGCTTGAGGCCCGGCTCGCGTGCGCGCTCGGACTCGAGTTCGTCGGTCACGCCCGAGAGAAGCAGGAACCAGACAAGGGTCACGAGGCCGGCAGCCAGTGCCGCGAAGGCGGCTAGCTTGGGCAACACGGGCCATTGCCCGGGCTCGCTCATGTTGAGCGCGCGGAACTGGCCCGACGCGTCCATCATGACCGAGTTCATATCGAAATTGAGCTTGTTTTTGGTCGCCATGACTAAGGCCTCAAGAACGCTTGGGCTCTGCTGGCTTGGCCGGCACGGCCGGCGCCGATGCTCCGCCTGCCCCGGCGGCCGCCTTGTCGGCGACTTCCTTGTCTTGCGGGCGCTTCAAGCTGACCCGCACCGAAAAGTCGAACAGACGCTTTTGCTCGCGGTTGGCGGTCTGCACCGTGGCCGCCTTGATCTCCACCAACTCGGGCTTCTCGAGCCAAGCCGAGCCGTAGGCGGTGTTGCGCAGGAACTGCGACACGCGCTCGTTGGTCTGCGCGATGCCGTTGACGGACACCACCTGCCCGTCTTGCTTGATCACGGTGAGGTAGACGCCTTCGGGCGTCTGCTTGACCAGCTCATTGAAGAGGTAGACCGGAATGTTGCGGTCGGTCTGCAGGTTTTCGACCGCCTGCTGGCGCGCCTTCAGGCCGTCGATCTCGGCCTTGAGGGTGGCGATGTCTTTGATTTGCTCTTCGAGCTTCTTGATCTCGGCGCTCACGTAAGCGTTGCGTTCCTGCTGCGTGCCGATCATCTGCTGCAGCACCAGGTACCACACGCCGCCGATCACCAGGCCCACCGCGGCCGCGACGCCAAGACCGGCGAAGAAAGTGCGTTTGCGGCGCTGCCGTCGCTCTTCGCGGTGCGGCAGTAGGTTGATGAGGATCATGTCAGGAACCTCCGCATCGCCAGACCGCAGGCAGTGAGGTAAGCCGGCGCTTCACGGCGCAGCTTGCTTTCCCTCACGGCCGAGCCCAGGCGCATGCCATCGAAGGGGTTCACCACCATCGAGGCGAAACCCGACAGTTCGGTGACCCGCTCTTTAAGGCCCGGCAGCGTGGCCGTGCCGCCACCGAGCATCACGTAGTGCACCTTGTGGTGTGGCGTGCTGGTGAAGAAGTACTGCAGTGCGCGGCCGATCTCCTGCGCCAGGCTGTCGACGAAGGGCACGAGCAGGCTGGATTCGTAGTCTTCCGGAAGGTCGCTCGCGAGCTTCTTTTGCTCGGCTTCTTCAAATGAAAAGCCGTACTGCCGCGAAATCATCTGGGTGAGTTGCGAGCCGCCGAACGCCTGGTCTCGGTCGTAGAGCAGTTCTTCGTCGCGCAGAACCTTCAGGCTCGTGGTTTCGGCACCAATCTCGAACAGCGCCACCAGCGCGTCGCGGCCTTCGTTGGGCAGGGCCGAGATGATGCGTGTCATGGCCAGTCGCGAGGCATGCGACTCGATGTCGAGTACGACGGGCTTCAAGCCGGCCGCCTCGGCCAGGCCCTGGCGGTCCTGCACGCGGTCTTTGCGCGAAGCGGCAATGAGCACTTCGACGTCGCCTGCGGAGGTGGGGCTTGGCCCGACCACGCAAAAATCGAGGCTGACTTCGTCGAGCGAAAACGGGATGTATTGGTTGGCCTCGGACTCGACCTGCAATTCCATTTCTTCATCGCGCAAACCGGCTGGCAGCATGATTTTCTTGGTAATCACAGCCGATTGCGGCATGGCCATGGCGACTCGCTTGGTGCGGGTTCCGCTCTTGGTGATCACACGCCGCACGGCATCGGCCACCTCATCGAATTTCTCGATTTGGCCATCGGCGATCCAGCCTTTTTCGAAGCTCTCGGTGGCAAAACGCTCGAGGACATATTCGCCAGTCGCGGACTGCCCGAGTTCCACCAGCTTCACACTCGACGAACTGATGTCCAGTCCGACGAGTGGCGCCTGCTTGCCCCCCATCAACCCGTCAAGAAAGCCCACGGAACCTCCCGCTCGCCGCTGCACGGCTGTTAATAAACTACTTCGATGCTAGCAGTAACGATCTTGCATTCAGGGCCATTCACAGCAGCGCGGGCACGCCAGCAACGCGCAGGCGTTGCAAAACTCACGCACGCAACGAGCTGTCACCATGGGCCGTGCGTTGGTGCACGCGCGGGTTCGCTCGAGGGTCGCGCGAGAAAACCAAGCCAGAGGGGACAGGCTGCGTTTCTATAATTAGTGCATCTCGCATCGAGCCCCATGAGCGCCTCCGACCGTCCGTCCCGTTCCCCATTGTCGCCTTCGTCTCGCCCCGGTCTTTTCTCTGGCTTGCCCGGCGTCGCACGCTGGCCCTTGCTCGCGATCGCGGCGCTCTTGGGCCTGCTTCTGGCCGCGACCTTCGCAGGTGCGGCACTTGCCGCCATCGCGCTGGCGGTCGCCTACCCGAACCTGCCCGAAATCAGCGGCCTGACCGACTACCGGCCCAAGCTGCCGATGCGCGTCTACTCGGCCGACGAAGTGCTGATCGGCGAGTACGGTGAGGAGCGCCGACAGTTCGTGCCGATCAAAGAGATTCCGCAGGTCATGCGCGATGCGGTGTTGGCCATCGAGGACGCGCGCTTTTATCAGCACGGCGGCGTCGACTACATCGGCATCGTGCGGGCGGGCCTCGCCAACGTCGTCGAATCGCGCAGCCAGGGCGCCTCGACCATCACCATGCAGGTCGCGCGCAACTTCTACTTGCCCACCGAAAAGACCTTCGCACGCAAGGTCTACGAGATTCTCCTCGCGCTCAAGATCGAAAGCCAACTGAGCAAGGACCAAATCCTCGAGGTCTACATGAACCAGATCTTCCTCGGCCAGCGCGCCTACGGTTTTGCCGCCGCGGCCGACATCTACTTCGGCAAGCTTCTCAAGGACGTGAGCGTCGCCGAAGCCGCCATGCTGGCCGGCTTGCCCAAAGCGCCCTCTTCGTACAACCCGGTGGCCAACCCCACGCGCGCGCGCCAGCGCCAGCTCTACATCGTCGAGCGCATGCTCGACAACGGCTTCATCACCGAAGCGCAAGCCGAAGCCGCCAAGGCCGAGCAGCTGCAGTACCGGCGCAACATCGCGGTGCCACTGCACGCGGAGTACGTGGCCGAGGCGGCGCGCCAGCTCATCTTCAGCCAGTACGGCGAAGGCGCCTACACGCGCGGCCTCAATGTCTACACGAGCGTTCGTTCGGTGGAGCAGGAAGTGGCCTACCGCGCGCTGCGCAAGGGCATCACCGACTATGAGAAGCGGCAGGTCTACCGCGGGCCCGAGAACTATGTCGAGCTGCCCCGCGATGCCGCCAAGCGCGAGGCCCGCATCGCCGAAGTGCTCGACGAACACCCCGACAACGACGAGATCCGCTCCGCGGTGGTGCTCGAAGCCAACGCCAAGCAAGTGAAGGCCGTGCTGCAAAACGGCAATGTGCTCACCATCACGGGCGAAGGCTTGCGGCCGGTGGCGTCAGGCCTCGCGCCCAAAGCCAACCCGAAAACTCAGATCCGCGCGGGCGCGGTCGTGCGCGTCATCCAGGGTGCAAAAGACCAGTGGTCGATCACGCAACTGCCCGAGGTCGACGGCGCCTTCATCTCGCTGGACCCGCGCACCGGCGCGATCCGCGCAATGGTGGGCGGCTTCGACCAGGCCAAGAGCAAGTTCAACCACGCCACCCAGGCGTGGCGCCAGCCGGGCTCGAGCTTCAAGCCCTTTATCTACTCGGCAGCACTCGAGAAAGGCTTCACGCCGGCCACCGTGATCAACGACGCGCCGCTGTTCTTCGACGCCGCCGCCACCGGCAGCCAACCCTGGGAGCCCAAGAACTACGACGGCACCTTCGAAGGCCCCATGGCGCTGCGCCGCGCCTTGGCGAAATCCAAGAACATGGTGTCGATCCGCGTCCTGCAAGCCATTGGCACGGGCTATGCGCAAAACTGGATCGGCCGCTTCGGCTTCGACCCCGAGAAGCACCTGCCCTATCTGCCCATGGCGCTCGGCACCGGTTCGGTCACACCGCTCCAGATGGCAGCGGGCTACGCCGTCTTTGCCAACGGTGGCTTGCGCGTCAACCCGGTTCTCGTGACGAGGGTGACCGACAACAAGGGCCGCATCCTGGCGCAAACCGAGGTGCCGACGCTCGAGCAGTTGCCTCGCGCCATCGACGCCCGCAACGCCTTCGTGATGAGCAGCCTGCTGCAGGAAGTCACGCGCACTGGCACCGCCGCGCGCGCCCAGGCCACGCTCAAGCGCCCCGACCTCTACGGCAAGACAGGCACCACCAACGACTCGCAAGACGCCTGGTTTGCCGGCTACACCCAAAGCCTGGTGGCCGTCGTGTGGATCGGCTACGACCAGCCACGCAAACTTGGCGACAAAGAAACCGGCGGCGGCCTCGCCTTGCCGGTGTGGATCGACTACATGAGCACGGCGCTCAAAGGCTTGCCCGTGAAGGAGCCAACCCCACCCGAAGGCCTGATCAACGTCGGCGGGGAGTGGTACTTTGAAGAATACGGCCCCGGCAATGGCATCGGCGCCGTCGGTCTCGACGACCCGCCCGCTCCTGCTGCCCCCACCGAAGAAGAGCGCAAGAGCATCCTCGACCTGTTTAAAAGCTGAGCGATTGCCCGGCCTGCTCGCTGGCGGTGCGCGAGAGCGCGGCAACGAATTCTTCACCGCTCTTGGTGTCGCGCCATGCAGCGCCCACGTAGCGGAAGTGAAGGCCGCCGCTCTTGGCGGCAAGCCACATTTCATGCAAGGGCGGCTGCGTGTTTACGACGATCTTGCTGCCGTTTGGAAAGCTCAACTCCAACAGCCCGCCGGTGCGCGCCGAGTCGATGTCGACCACACCGTCCTGCAACCACCGGTCGGCCTGCGCCTCGATGCGCGCGAGCAACTCGAAAGCCAAGGCGTGGTACTGCGCATCGCTCAGCGTGTCGTTCGCGGTGACAGGGCTCATTCGTAGAATCCGGTGATGTTGAAAAGTCCGACGGCTCAACCGATTTTAGGCAGGCGCTTGGCCGCGTCGCTGGTGTGTGCTTTGGCGCTGGCAGGCTGCGGGCAAAAAGGCCTGCTCTATCTGCCGGTGCCCGCGGCCTCGCCGCCACCCGCAGCGGCGGCTTCGGGTGCCACGCCATGACGCTGCCTGGCGCCCCCTTCATGGCCTTTCGGGGCGGGCAGTTGTTCGTCGAAGACTGTTCGGCCGACCTGCTCGCCTCGGAGTTCGGCACGCCCCTCTACGCTTACTCGCAAAGCGCCATGTTGGCGGCACTCGCCCCCTACCAGCAGGCGCTGGCCGGTCGCAAACACCTGCTGTGCTATGCAATGAAGGCCAATTCCAGCCTGGCCGTGTTGCAGACCTTCGCCGACGCCGGTTGCGGCTTCGACATCGTCTCGGGCGGCGAACTCGAACGCGTGATCGCCGCGGGCATCGCGCCCTCGCGCGTGGTGTTCTCCGGCCTGGGCAAGACGCGGCCCGAGATGCGGCGCGCGCTCGAAGTCGGTGTGCACTGCTTCAACGTCGAAAGCGAGGCCGAACTCGACCTGCTCTCCGAAGTGGCCCTGGCCCTGGGCCGGCGTGCGCCGATCAGCCTGCGCGTGAATCCCGACGTCGACCCCAAGACCCACCCCTACATCTCGACCGGCCTCAAAGACAGCAAGTTTGGCATTGCCTATGAGCGGGCGCTCGCCGCCTACCGCCACGCTGCCGGCTTGCCCGGCATTGACGTCATCGGCATCGACTGCCACATCGGCTCGCAAATCACCGAGGTGGCGCCCTACCTGGCTGCGCTCGACCGTGTGCTCGACCTGACCGAGACGCTCGAGTGCGAGGGCATTGCCATCGCCCACGTCGACCTTGGCGGTGGCCTGGGCATTTGCTACACCGACGAAACCCCGCCCGCGGCCGACGCGCTCATCGCTGCCTTGCTCGCGCGCATCGACGAACGCGGCCACGGTCAGCGCACGCTGCTGTTCGAGCCGGGCCGCTCGCTGGTGGGCAATGCAGGCGTGCTGCTCGCCGAGGTGCTCTACCTGAAGCCCGGCGAGCCCAAGAACTTTTGCGTTGTCGACGCCGCCATGAACGACCTCATGCGCCCGGCCATGTACCAGGCGACCATGGGCATCGTCGCCTGCAGGCTGCGCGACCTCTCGCCAACGCGCTACGACGTCGTCGGCCCGGTCTGCGAGTCGGCCGACTGGCTGGGGCGCGACCGCTCGCTCGCGCTGCTGCAAGGCGACCGCATCGCGGTGCTCAGCGCCGGCGCTTACGGCATGAGCATGGCCAGCAACTACAACAGCCGCCCACGCGCTGCCGAGATCATGGTGAGGGGCGATCGGGCCTGGCTCATCCGCGAGCGGGAAACGGTGGCCGACTTGTTTCGCGGTGAGCGCTTGTCGGCACAGGCCATGGGCGCGTAATAGACCGAAGCGTCGAACGCAAAACGCAAACGCAGAACAGAACGCAGAACGTAAAAAGGGCACCCGAAGGTGCCCTTTTTTATGCAAGCGAGTCTTGTAGCTCAGAACGTGTGGGCAACACCCAGCACGGTGAAATCACGCTTCTGCACGAAGTTCTGGTCGTTAAAGCGGCTGGTCGCAACGCCGCTGCTGCCCGCGCGCTCGGTGTAGGCCGAGTACAGGGTGGTGCGCTTGGAGAGCAGGTAGCGAACCGAGACGCCGTACTTCTCGACGTCTGCGGTCGTGCCATTGACCAAGTCGTAGTCGGCCTTGGTATAGCTGCCGCGCAACTGGAAGGAGTTGATCGGAACCATGACGCCCACGGTGTAGGACTGCTGGTCTTGGATCGACGTTGCAGTGAGCGCCGCGCCGGCATTGGTGCCGACATCCTTGGAGTCTTGGAAGCCTGCAAACAACTGGGCCACGCCAAAGTTGTAATTGCCGCCGACGTTGATCACCTTGTTGTAGGCACCGCTGCGCGCGCCGAACGAGTCAAAGGCCTCGTAGCCGAGTGCCAGGGCCAGCGGTCCGCTCTTGTACGAACCCATGATGCCGTGGTAGCGAGCCGTTGCGGCTTCGCCCGCACCAACCATGCCCTGCAGTTGGAAGCCACCGAGATTGGGCGTGATGTAGGTAAACGCGTTGTTAACGCGTTGACCGAAGGTCTGGAACAGGGTGTTGCTCGGAAATGCGGTCGCCGTCGGGGTAAAGAGAACGCCCTCGTCGATCTTCAACTCGCCCAAGGACGAGGCGTCGGAAAATTGACCGTTGATGACGCGGGAGATGGTTTCCTGACGCCCCAGGCGCACATCACCCAAAGTCTTCGAGCCGATGCCCACGTAAGCCTGACGCCCGAACAAGCCAGAGGTCGTCCCGGTGGCGCTCACCGCCCCCGTGTTGGCATTGGTGTTGCCATCGCTGCCGGTGTC
>JANONH010000163.1:0-1521 GCA_031420735.1 Methylibium sp. | reverse complement strand
TCTTGGCCAGCACCATGTCCATGTTGGAAATGAGCGTGCGAAAGAACCGCCATTGTTCGTTCATCTGCTGCAGCAGTTCGAGTGCGGCCTTGCGCCGCTTGTGCGGCCCGGCGAGAAAGCGCTCGACCGCCGAGCCAAAGCCATACCAAGCGGGCAGGGCCACGCGGCACTGGCCCCAACTGAAGCTCCACGGAATGGCGCGCAGGTTCTCGATCGAGCGCGCGGGCGCGCCGTCTTTGGGCCGTGCAGCCGGGCGCGAGCCGATGTTGAGTTCGGCAATCTCGCGAATCGGCGTGGCGGAGAAGAAGTAGTCGGCGAAGCCCGGCGTCTCGTAGACGAGCGCGCGGTAGGCCGCCATGCTGTCGGCCGAAAGCTCGGCCGCCGCCTCCAAGAAGCGCTCGGGCACCTGGCGCTCCACCGGCAACAGGCTAGCCTCCAGGGTGGCTGCCACCAGCGTCTGCAGGTTGCGTTGGCCGATCTGCGGCTGGGCGTACTTGGACGCGATGACCTCACCCTGCTCGGTGAGGCGAATCTGCCCGTTCACGGTGCCCGCCGGTTGTGCCAGGATGGCCTGGTAGCTCGGGCCGCCGCCGCGCCCCACCGTGCCGCCGCGGCCGTGAAACAGGCGCAGGCGCAGGCCGTGCTCGCGCTTGAGCGGCGCAAAGAAGTCCACCAGGGCGATCTCGGCGCGGTAGAGCTCCCAACTGCTGGTGAAGAAGCCGCCGTCTTTGTTGCTGTCGGAGTAGCCGAGCATCACGTCTTGCTCGCCGCCCGATGCGCGCACCAGTTCGGTGATGCCGGGCAGGCCGTAGAAGCCGCGCATGATGGGCGCGGCCTGGCGCAGGTCTTCGATGGTCTCGAACAGCGGCACGACGATGAGCTCGGCATGTGCCGCCGGCGCCGGGTGCGCGGCGCCGCTCTGTATGGTGCCGTGGGTGGCGCCGCGCTTGCTGCCGTCGCCCCCGCCAAGCACGCCGGTGAGCAGGCCCGCCTCTTTTTGCAGCAGCAGCACCTCGAGCAAATCGCTCACTGCTTCGGTGTGGGAGATGATGCAGTGGCGTATGGCCTCGGCGCCGAAGCGTGCGCGCAACTCGCGCGCCGCCTCGAACACCGCCAGTTCGCTTTCGCAGCGCGCGCTGTAGATCACGCCGCGCACGCGCAGGCTGCGCGCGTCGCCCAGCAGCCCGAGCAGCCGCTCGACCTTGGCCGGCTCGGCCAGGGCGGCGTAGTCGGCCTCGATGCGCGCCACGCGCATCAGCTCGACCAGCACCGCCTCGTGCTGGTCGGAGCTTTGCCGCAGGTCGACGGTGGCGAGGTGAAAGCCGAACACCTGCACGGCGCGGATCAGCGGGCGAAGGCGCCCGACGGCCAGCGCCGTACTGCCGTGCCCCGCGAGCGAGGCTTCCACCGTGCGCAGGTCGGCCAGCAGCTCGGACGCGGCGGCGTAGGGCTGGGACGGCGCGACCGCGTGGCGCAGCGCCTCGGTGCCGGTGAGCGCATGCAGCGTGCTGGCCAGGCGCG
>JANONH010000162.1:0-5895 GCA_031420735.1 Methylibium sp. | reverse complement strand
CTGTTGAATCCAGTCGCCTCTTCATTGAACTTGAGTACTTGCCATGAGAGCGCACCAGCTGCGAGGACAGGTCCACGTGGCGGCTACGGGCTGCACAGCCTGCGGCGCCACTTCAGGGCCTGGCGCGCTCTGCACCGGTGTTTTCGTAGTCGATTGACCCACCGGCCCAATTCCCCTCTTTCCCTCTCACCGTGGAGAACGCTTTGGATCTTCAACAGCAGATGCACCGTGGCCCAGGCCGCGACGTCGATTGGTTCGCGGCCGGCGTGGCCGGGTTCGTCGCCGGCGCCGTAATGATGGTTCTCGAACTGTGCTGGGCCGCATCGATGGGCGACGTCGGCCCGTGGCGCGTCACCCAGCTCACCGCAGCATTGACGATGGACAGTGAGGCCACGCTGAGTGCCTCGGCTGCGCAGTTCGATCTCGCCGTCGTGGCGGTGGCGCTGGCCACCCACTATGCGCTGGGCATTTTTTCCGGCTTGGTCCTGGCCTGGATCCTGGCCGCGATCCATCGCTTCGGCAGGATCGGTGTCACCGAGGCAGTGGGCGGAGCCTTCGGCGCGTTCATCTACTTCGTCAACTTCCACATCCTGACCGCCTGGGCGCCTTGGTTCGTCG
The DNA here is from genome assembly GCA_031420735.1 of Methylibium sp. Lineage (GTDB taxonomy): Bacteria > Pseudomonadota > Gammaproteobacteria > Burkholderiales > Burkholderiaceae_C > Methylibium. The sequence continues at coordinate 5,277 of JANONH010000162.1, read as the reverse complement.
AGTTGCGGGGTTGGAGCACCTTCATCCTGCACGTGATTTTCGGGCTGGTCGCGGCTGTTGGGTACACGTTGCTGTCCAGGCGCGGGCAGCTTGCCAGAGGCAGTGCCGGCGGCTCTTGAATCGGCGGCCCATCGCTGTCGCCGAGTTTTGCGAGAAAGACCTGGGCGGAGGCTTCGTCGTGCGCCGCTTGCTGCCCGCTGCGCAGCGCCAGGCGGTCGGGCCTTTCCTGTTCTTCGACCACTTCGGCCCCATCACTGCCCAGCCAACGGACAATCAAGACGTGGCGCTGCTGCTCGGGCGTGCACGGCTTCGTACACCGACGCGACGGGGGCTATGGTGTGGACCGCTGGCTCGGCCTTGGTCTTCAGGATGTCGGCAACGGTGGTCATGGGGCTTCTCCGGGTGCAGCAGGAGGGCAGTGGCCGAACGCGATCCCTAATCGACAAACAGGGTCGCCGGGTGCTCGAGCCTCTCGCGCAGACTTTGCACGAAGGCCGCGGCCAGCGCACCGTCGACGATGCGGTGGTCGAAAGACGATGACAGGTTCATCAGCGGCCGCGCGACGACGGCGCCGTCGCGGATCACCGGCCGCGTGACGATGCGGTTGACGCCGACGATGGCGACCTCGGGGTGGTTGATGATCGGCGTCGAGGCGATACCGCCGAGCTTGCCCAGGCTGGTCAGCGTGATCGTCGAGCCGGTCAGTTCCTCGCGCACCAGCTTGCCAGCGCGCGCGCCGTCGGCCAGGCGCGCGACTTCGACCGCACTGGACCACAGATCGTGCGCCCGCGCGTCGCGCAGCACCGGCACCATCAGGCCGGCATCGGTTTGGGTGGCGATGCCCAGGTGCACGGCGTCGTGGCGCGTCAGCACGCCGGCTTCGTCGTCGAAGCGCGCGTTGACCATCGGACCGTCGCGCACCGCGAGCACGATCGCGCGGATCAGGAACGGCAGCAGGGTCAGGTGCGCGCGCGTGCCGCCCCACTTGGCGTTGAGCTGCGCGCGCAAGGCCTCGAGTTCGCCGACATCGACTTCCTCGACATAGGTGAAATGCGGAATGCGCCGCTTGGCCTCCTGCATCTTCTGCGCGATCTTGCGCCGCAGGCCGACGATCTTGATCTCCTGCGTCGCATCGGGCGCTGCGGCGACCGTCGCTTTCGGCGGCGGCGCTGCACGGGCCCCGGCGCGCGCAACGTGGGCGTCGAGGTCGGCCTGCATGATGCGGCCGGCCGTGCCGGTGCCGGCTACGCGGGTCAGATCGACGCCGAGGTCGGCGGCCCGTGCACGCAGCGCGGGCGAGGCGATCGGCCGTGTCGGTTGCACCGCCGCCGGTGGCGCTGCCGCAGCACGGCTGGGAGCGGGTGCCGCTGCCGGGCGCGGCAGCGGCACGGCAGGCGCCCGCTCGCCCGCACCGGGCAGCCCGATGCGCAGCAGCTCGGCCCCCACCGCCAGCATCTGGCCGACCTCGCCGCCCAGCGCCAGCACCGGCCCAGCCAGCGGCGACGGGATCTCGACCGTGGCCTTGTCGGTCATCACGTCGGCCAGCGCCTGGTCCTCGGCGACCACATCGCCCGGCTTGACATGCCAGGCCACCAACTCGACCTCGGCGATGCCTTCGCCGAGGTCGGGCACCTTGATGACATATGCATTCATGTCAAGGTTCCATCACGCGCCGCAAGGCCGCCGCCACGCGCGCCGGGCCGGGGAAATAGGCCCACTCCAGCGCGTGCGGATACGGCGTGTCCCAGCCCGTCACGCGCTCGATCGGTGCTTCGAGCTGGTAGAAGCAATGCTCGACCACCAGGGCCGCGAGCTCGGCGCCGAAGCCGCTGGTGCGTGTGGCCTCGTGCACGATGACGCAGCGGCCGGTCTTCTTGACCGATTCGACCAGGGTGTCCAGGTCGAGCGGCCAGAGGCTGCGCAGGTCGATGATCTCGGCATCGATGCCGCATTCGCTGGCCGCCGCCTCGCAGACGTAGACCATCGTGCCGTAGGCCAGCACCGTCACGTCGGCGCCGGCACGAAATACGGCCGCCGAGGTCAGCGGCACCGTGTAATGGCCTTCGGGCACTTCGCTCGACGGCCGCGCCGACCAGGGCACCAGCGGCCGATCGTGGTGGCCGTCGAAGGGCCCGTTGTACAGGCGCTTGGGCTCGAGGAAGATGACCGGGTCGTCGCACTCGATCGCCGCGATCAGCAGGCCCTTGGCGTCGTAGGGGTTGCTCGGCATCACGGTGCGCAGCCCGCAGACATGGGTGAACAGCGCCTCCGGGCTCTGGCTGTGCGTCTGCCCGCCGTAGATGCCGCCGCCGCAGGGCATGCGGATCGTGATCGGCGCGGTGAAGTCACCGGCCGAGCGGTAGCGCAGCCGCGCCGCCTCGGAGACGATCTGGTCGGACGCCGGATAGAAATAGTCGGCGAACTGCACCTCGACCACCGGTCTGAGGCCGTAGGCGGCCATGCCGATCGCCGAACCCACGATGCCGCCCTCGGAGATCGGCGCGTCGAACACGCGCGAAGAACCGTACTTGGCTTGCAAGCCCTCGGTGCAGCGAAACACGCCGCCGAAGTAGCCGACATCCTGGCCGTAGACGATCACATTGGCGTCGCGCTCGAGCATCACGTCCATCGCCGAGCGCAGCGCCTGGATCATCGTCATTTTCGGCATGGTCAGGCCGCGCCGGACCGCTCCAAAGCGGCCTGAGCTCCCAAGGGCCACGAAGGGGCCCCTGCGGGTCCTTGGGGACGCGAGCGAAGCGAGTTGGGGGCCGTCATCTCAGCTTCCGGCCGCGAAGGCAGCTGCCTGGCGAAATTGCTCTTGCAGGTGCGCCGGCATGTCCTTGTAGACATCCTCGAACATCGACGCCAGCGCCGGGATGTGGCCGTCGGCCAGCGTGCCGTGGCGCTCGGCCTCCTTCAGCGCCGCGCCCACCTTCGCGTCGAGTTCCTTCTGTGCCGTCTCGTGCGCCTGCTCGGTCCAGGCCCCGATGCCGATCAGGTGCTGCTTCAGGCGCGTGATCGGATCGCCGAGCGGGAAATGCTGCCAGTCGTCGGCCGGCCGGTAGCGCGACGGGTCGTCCGAAGTCGAATGCGCGCCGGCACGGTAGCTGATCCACTCGATCAGCGTCGGCCCGAGATTGCTGCGCGCACGCTCGGCGGCCCAGCGCGAGGCGGCGTAGACGGCGAGGAAGTCGTTGCCATCGACGCGCAGCGAGGCGATGCCGCAGCCGACGCCGCGTTGGGCGAAGGTCGTCGCCTCGCCGCCGGCGATCGCCTGGAAGGTCGAGATCGCCCATTGGTTGTTGACCACGTTGAGGATGACCGGCGCGCGGTACACGTGGGCGAAGGTCAGCGCGGTGTGGAAATCCGCCTCGGCGGTCGCACCGTCGCCGATCCAGGCCGACGCGATCTTCGTATCGTTGCGGATCGCCGAGGCCATGGCCCAGCCCACGGCCTGGATGAACTGCGTCGCCAGGTTGCCCGACACCGTGAAGAAGCCGGCACGCTTGTACGAATGCAGCACCGGTAGCTGGCGGCCTTTCATCGGGTCGCGTTCGTTGGACATCGCCTGGCACATCATCTCGACCATGTCGATGTCGTCACGCGCCAGCAGCAGGCCCTGCTGGCGGTAGGTCGGAAAGCACATGTCGCCGGGCTGCAGCGCCAGCGCGTGCGCAGTGGCGATCGCCTCTTCGCCCAGGCACTGGATGTAGAACGAGATCTTCTTCTGCCGCTGGGCGATCAGCATGCGCGCGTCGTAGGCCCGCGTCTTCAGCATTGCACACAGGCCGCGGATCAGTTGCTGCGCGTCGAGCTGCGGTGCCCAGGGCCCGACGGCGCGGCCCTCGTTGTCGAGCACCCGCACCAGGGTGCTCGCGAGATCAGCGGTATCGGCCGGCGCCACGTCGACCGGCGGCCGGCGCACCTCGCCGGCACCCGCCAGGCGCAAATACGAGAAGTCGGTCCCGTGCCCGGGGCGCCCGCTCGGCTCGGGAACGTGCAGGTGCAACGGCCCGTGGCTCATTCGCGTGCCTCGATCGCCGCCATCGCGGGGCAACGCGCTGTCAGTGGACGGGATCGGCGCAGAACTGCCCGTGCCGCGCGCTGAGCATCAGCGCGTGGAACTGATCGTGCGACAGGCGCAGCAGGCATTCATGGTCGCCGCCTTCGATGTACACCATCGCGCTGGTTTCGAGTTCGTCGTCGACCACGGTCTCGACGCCCCAGGCCATGCCGGGCGCGGGCATGGCGCCGCGATCGCAGTCGGTGAACAGCTCGGCGATGCGGTTCTCATCGGCGAGCCGCAGATGCTTGCGGCCGAGCAGGCGTGAGAGCTCGCCGAGCTTGACTTTGCGGTCCGCCGGCACGATGGCCATCAGGCAGCCGGCGTCGTCCTCAACGAGGACCGACTTGGCAAGTTCGTGCGGCGGGACGTTGGCGGTGCGGGCGGTCTGTGCGCTGGTGCGGCTGTGCAGATGCGCGCAGACCTCGTAGCGCACGCCGCGCTGCTCGAGGTAGCTGGAAAGACGCGAAGGAATGGACATGATGACCTCCGTAGTTAGAGCGACCGACACGGCCCGGGACGGCGCGCAGCGCCAACCGAGCCCATCTGCAGTGTGCTCCACCGCGGGCCGCTGCACCAGATGCAGGGCGCAAGCTTGTGCGCTCGGGCGTACGATGAGCGCCCGGCTCCCCGCAGGCCTCCAATGACTGAATCGGACTTCGCAGCGCTGCGCCAGACGATGGTCGCGGAGATCGCCGCCAAGACGATCTTCCTCACCGGGCGACTGGGCAAGGCGGCGCTCGGGCGGCGCGCCATCGAGGCGATGGCCAAGGTGCCGCGCCATGCGTTCGTGCGCCTTGAGTTGCAGCCCTTTGCGTACGCCGACACGCCATTGCCGAGCGGCTACGGCAATACGATCTCGCAGCCGTTCATCGTCGCACTGATGACCGACCTGCTCGATCTGCAGCCGACCGACATCGTGCTCGAGATCGGTACCGGGCTGGGTTACCAGTCAGCGGTGCTGGCCGAAATCGCGCTGCGCGTGTACAGCGTCGAGTTGATCGAAGAGCTGGCGCAGGAGGCGCGCCATCGTCTGTACCAGCAAGGCTACGTCAACGTCGAAGTCCGCGTCGGCGACGGCCGCGCCGGCTGGCCCGAACAGGCGCCGTTCGACAAGATCATCGTGACGGCGGCGCCCGATCTCGTGCCGCCGTCGCTCATCTACCAGTTGAAGCCGGGTGGCAGGATGGTCGTCCCCGCCGGCCTGCCCGACG
>JANONH010000161.1:0-2504 GCA_031420735.1 Methylibium sp. | reverse complement strand
GGGACACGTCGAGCTGTTGCGCGGCCTGCGTGACAGTCAGCCCGAGCGCAGGCAAAACGTCGTCGCGCAGCGTCAGGCCGGGATGCGGGGGATTGAACATGCGTGCCATCGTCTTGTCTCCGTTTTCAGTGGTGGTCCTGGTAGTCCACCAGCACGGCATCCGTGCCTTCAAAGGAAAAGCTCAGGCGCCAGTTGCCATTGACCCAAACCGAAAAATGCCCTTTGAGTTCGCGCCCCTTCAACGGATGCAAGCGCCAGCCCGGCAGGTTACGCGATGCACAGCGCCGGGCCCTTCGTCCTTTCGGCTCAGGCCTTGGGTCCGCAGGGGCGGCCAGGGCGATAACCGGGCCCTGCGGCGATTCGGCGCTGCCGGTCTAATCGGGGCCTTGCCGCCATTGCCCCCCTGCCGAGAACGCCCGCATGTGGATCGTCCGCTACGCCCTCGACCGCTCCTACACCATCGTGGTGATGGCGGTGCTCATCGTGCTGGCGGGCGTGCTGGCGGCGCGCAAGATGTCCACCGACATCCTGCCCGCGGTGGACATTCCCACCGTCAACATGATCTGGTCCTACCCGGGCCTGCCGGCCTCCGAGATGGCGGGCAAGATCACCTCGTTTTCCGAGGCCGCCACCCTCAACAATGTCGACGACCTGTTCGAGGTGCGCTCCGAAACCACCGACGGCATTGCGGTGGTCAAGGTGGAGTTCCAGCCGTCGGTGAACATCGGCCTGGCGCTCGCGCAGGTCACGTCGGTGTCGCAGACCATCCTGCGGCGCATGCCGCCGGGCACCACGCCACCGTTGGTGGTGCGCTCGTCGCAGTCGAGCCAGCCGATCATCAACCTGGTGCTGGGCTCGGACACGCTCGACGACGCCGCCCTCTACGACTACGCGCGCCTGGCGCTGCGCGGGCAAATTCAAAACATCCCCGGCGTGCGCCTGACCCTGCCCTACGGCGGTGCGCCGCGGCAGGTGATGGTCGAGCTCGACCCCGGCGCCTTGCAACGCCATGGGCTCACGCCGGCGGACGTCGCTGCGGCGCTGAGCGCACAGAACCTGACCTTGCCGGCCGGCGCGCTGCGCGAGGGCAGCCGCGAGTTCAAGGTGCTGCTCAATGCGAGCCCGGAGCGCACGGCGGAGTTCGCCGCCTTGCCGCTGCGCTCGGTGGGCGAGCGGGTGGTGACGCTCGGCGAGGTGGCCACCGTGCGCGACGGCCCGGCGGTGCAGACCAATCTCGCGCGCCTGGACGGCGCCAACGCGGTGATGGTCTCGCTCATCAAGCTCGGCGGCGCCTCCACCGTGGACATCGTGCGCCAACTCCAGCAACGCCTGCCCGAAATTCGCGCTGCGGCGCCAGCGGGCATGAGCATCGAGCCGGTGTTCGACCAGAGCGTGTTCGTGCAATCGGCGGTCGACACGGTGGTCTACGAAGCGCTGTTGGTGGGCGCGCTGGTGGCCGCGGTGGTGCTGTTTTTCATCGGCAGCCTGCGCTCGACGGCGATCGTGCTCACCTCGATCCCGCTGGCGCTGCTTTCGTCACTGGCCGGGCTTTGGCTGGCCGGGCAAACGCTCAACCTCATGACGCTCGGCGGCCTGGCGCTGGCCATCGGCATCTTGGTCGACAACGCGCTGGTGGAGATCGAGAACACCAACCGGCGCATCGCGCTCGGCGAGCCGGTGCGCGCCGCCGTGCTCAACAGCGCGCGCGAGGTGGTGTTTCCGGAGTTCGTCTCGACGCTGTGCATCTGCATCGTGTTCCTGCCGATCTTCCTGCTCTCGGGCGTGCCGTCCTATGTGTTCAAGCCCATGGCGATGGCGGTGGTGTTTGCGATGGTCGCGTCTTTCCTGCTCTCGCGCACGCTGGTGCCGATGCTCGCCAACTTGCTGCTGCCGGCCGAGCTGGAGCGGCGCGCGCGGCGCGGGCTTAACCTGCCCGAGCGCCTGCACCGGCGTCTCGAACACCATCTCGACCGGCTGCGCAATAGCTACACCGCGCGCCTGGACCGCGCCATGCGGCACAGGCGCGGCGCGGCCTTCGGCGCCATGGCGGTGGCCTTGCTGGCGGCTGCTGCGGCCGCTGCGATCACGCTCACGCTGCTCGAGCGCGAGTTCTTTCCGCGCACCGACGCCGGGCTGGTGCGGGCCTACCTGCGGGCGCCGACCGGGCTGCGCCTGGAAGACACCGCACGCCTGTTCGCCGACCTGCAGCGCGCCATTCGCGAGGCCCTGCCGGCCGGCGAAATCGACAGCATCGTCGAGGTGATCGGTGCGCCCGACTCCATCAACCAGGGCTGGGTCGACAGCACCGTGATCGGCAGCTTCGACGGCGAAATCTTCCTGCAAATGCGTTCGGGCAAGCGCACGCCGGTGGTCGAAGTCGAAGCGATGTTGCGCAAGCTGGTGGCCGAGCGCTTTCCGCAGCTCGGCTTGCTGCTGCGCCCGGCCGACACCACCGGCCTCACCTTGGCTGGCGCCTCGCCGTCCACGCTGGACCTGCGCATCGT
>JANONH010000160.1:0-3093 GCA_031420735.1 Methylibium sp. | reverse complement strand
CGCCGCAGTGGCGCCGGGCGCCACTGCGGCCCCCGGCGAAGCGGCCGTGGCAACGCCCGCCGAGGACGGCGACGCGCCCGCTCGCAAGCGTCGCCGGCGCCGCCGCAAGCCCGCCGGTGAAGCGCTGGCCGGCGAAGCGGCGCCCGCCACCGACGACGCCACCTGAACATGGACTTGCCGACGCGCGCCTACGTCGGCCTGGGCGCCAACCTCGGCGACGCGCACGAGACGCTCGAGGTGGCACTGGCCGCACTCGCCGCGCTGCCGCAGGGTCGGCTCGTCGCCTGGTCTTCCGAGTGGCGCACGGCGCCCGTCGATTCAAGCGGGCCGGACTATCGCAATGCCGTCGCCGCACTCGACACCGCGCTCTCGCCGGCCGATTTGCTGGCTGCGCTGCAGGGCATCGAGCGCGCGCACGGGCGCGAGCGCCCCTACCGCAATGCGCCGCGCACGCTCGACCTCGACCTGCTGCTCCACGGCCACACCGTGCTCGCCACGCCCGAGCTCAGCCTGCCGCATCCGCGGCTGCACCAGCGCGCCTTCGTGCTGCGCCCGCTGCTCGAGATCGCGCCGGACCTCGCAGCCCCGGGCATCGGGCCACTCGCGCACTGCCTGGCCAGCGTGGCCGATCAGCGTGCCGAGCGCATGAGTCAGCCGCTGCAGCCCACCGCGCCAGCGCGGGCCGCTCGGGCGCCGTCCGCATGAACGGCGCCTGAAATGGACCGCTCCCGTTGCGGCTTCGCCGCTCCCCATCAATGGGGCGCCGCTGGCGTAGCGGCAGAGCCGGACTCGCGGCGGCTGCTGGCGAAGATATCGGTCGAGCCGAAAGCCGCTCTCGACGCCATGCAAGACTGAAATGGTGCCGCGTCATGTGGTCGTCGAAGGGCCCATCGGCGTGGGCAAGACCTCGCTCGCTCGCGCGCTGGCGGCGCACTGGGGCACCGAACTCCTGCTCGAGCGCGCAGCCGACAACCCTTACCTCGAGCGCTTCTACGAGCACATGGCCGTGCACGGCAGCGGCCGCGGCAACCCGCTGGCCCTGCCCACGCAACTGGCCTTTCTGTTCGACCGTGTGGAGCACCTTCGGGAGCTGGCGCAGCCGGGCATGTTCGACCGCGGCGTGGTGAGCGATTTCCTGTTCGCCAAGGACCAGATTTTCGCGCTGCTCACGCTCGGCGACGAAGACCTCGCGCTTTACCGCCAGATTTACCGGCGCCACAGCGCCCTGGCGGCACGGCCGCAGCTCGTGATCTGGCTGCAGGCCGAGCCCGATGTCCTGATGGCGCGGGTGCGCCAGCGCGGCCGTAAGATCGAGCGCGGCCTCTCGGAGGACTACCTGCGCGCGCTCGCCGCCGGCTACCACCGCTATTTCTCGAGCCAGCGCAACTGCCCGGTGCTCGCCGTCAACACCGCGGCCTTCGACCCGGTGCACGACCGCCGCGACTTCCACCGGCTGCTCGAGCGCATCGAGAGTTTTCGCGGGCCGTTCGAGTTTTTCGATCCGCCCGACGCACCCGAGCGGTCTGCGCCCACGCGCCCGGCAGAGCGGTGCGGTCCGGGCGGTCCTGGGCTACTTGCCGGCGACAGCACGGAGTTCATCACCTCGTGAGCCAAGGTGGCAGTGCCACCGGCGGGAAGCTCTCGGGGGCAGTGCGGCGCCCAGAGCTGGAGGCTCGGCACCCGAGCGCGAACCGAGCGCGAACCGAGCGCGTACGCACCGGCGAGGGCGTGCGCCGCGCCGCGTCAGCCTACTTTTTCTCGACCAGCTTCTTGAGGTTGGCCAGGCCCGACTGGTAGACGCCGGTCACGGCCTTGACCGCGGCTTCGTCGTTCTGGTCGGGCGGCGGGTTGTTGTTCTGGTAGGCGCGGTAGAAGGCACCACGCCATTCGACCGTGGACTTCGCGCCGTCGCCGCTCACGCCGATGGTGGCGGAGTAGTTGGAGACGGGCAGTGCGCCGCCGTCCTTGATGCGGTAGGTGTAGGACTTGCCTTCGGCGTTGTACTTCTCGAGTGTCTCGATCAGGCCGCCGCCGCCCTTGAGCTTGATGCTGCGCACCGAGCCTTCGCTGTTGGCCTTGTCGGCCGGGCTCGCCTCGACCGCCGGGTGCCACTTGGCGAGCGCATCGAAGTCCTTGATTTGCGCCCACACGGCTTCGGGCGGCGCGTCGATGACGATCTTCTCGACCACCTTCTGGCGAGTCGGTCCGTGAGCGAAGGCGTTGGCCACAGCCAGCGTGGTCAGTAGTGCGAGGGCGGCATGCCGTCGTGAAAGCATCGAAGGTCTCCTGGAGTCGAGTGGGAACAGGGGGTGGGGAAGGGCGTCGAGTGTCGGGCGGGCGGCGCAGCTATTTCGGCACGTGCTCGCCGATAAAAGCGCCAAAGCCGCGCGGATTGCTGCCGGTGGCCACCGTGCCGAGCAGCCGTCCGGAGGCGGCGTCGAGCAGCGAAACATTGTCGTCCATCCAGTTCACGACGAGCACGCGCTCGCCGTGTGCGGCCACGCCTTCGGGGTAGGCGAAACCGCTCAGTGTCTGCACGGTCTGGAGCGTGGCGGGGTCGATCACCGAGACGCTGCCATCGTGCTGGTTGGTGATGTAGAGCCGGCGTCCGCCGTCGGCAAGCGCGGCGCCGTAAGGCGCCTTGCCGACCTTCACGGTGGCCAGAGTGCGGCCGCTCTCGAGATCGATGGCCGAAACGTCGTCGCTCAGCACGTTGAGCGCGTAGAGCCGTCGGCGCGGTGCATCGACGAGCAGCGCAAATGGATGGCGGCCGACTTTGAAGCGCTGGCTTACGCGCGCCAAGCGCACATCGACCACGGCGACGCTGTCGTCGTCGCGTTCGGCAACAAACACCGTGCGACCGTCTTGCGACACCGCCACGCCCGCGGGCGCCTGGCCAAGCGCCACGCGCAGCACTTCGCGGTGGCTGGCGGTGTCGAAACCGAGCAGTTGGCGGCCGAACCAGTCGGCCACGTAGACGCGCCTGCCGTCGGGCGAAGCCGCGATGCCAACCGCGCCGGCCCCGGCCGCCAGCGTGGCCACGGTGCGCTCTTCGCGCATGTCGATCACCGAGACGCTGTTGTCGCCGGGTGT
>JANONH010000159.1:0-7000 GCA_031420735.1 Methylibium sp. | reverse complement strand
TGCATGCGGCAACGGGCCCGTTGGCCCGCAGCGCTCAGCGCTCAGCGCCGCCCTGCATCCAGTGCAGCCCGGCCTCGGTGTCGGCGAGCGGCCGGTATTCGCAGCCGATCCAGCCCGCATGGCCGAGCCGCCGCAGCTGCGCGAACAAGGCGGGGAAGTCGATCGCGCCGGTGCCAGGCTCGTGGCGCCCCGGGTGGTCGGCGATCTGGATGTGGCCGATGCGCGGCCAGTGCTCGCCGAGCGCAGCGGCGAGTTCGCCCTCGGTGCGCTGGGCGTGATAGACATCGAACTGAATGCTCAGGTTGGCAGCGCCCACCTCGGCCAGGATGGCTGCGGCCTGGGCGTTGCGCTCGAGAAAAAAGCCGGGGGTGTCGAAGGTGTTGAGCGGCTCGATGAGCAGCAAAAGGCCCTCGTGTGCCAGCGCGGCGGCGGCGAAAGCCAGGTTCTCCACCAAGGCGGCATGGGCCTTTGCACGCGAGACGCCCTCGGGCACGCAGCCGGCGAGGCAGTACAAACGCGGCACGCCGAGCGCGTGCGCATACTCGATCGCGCGCGCCACGCCGCTCCTGAATTCGTCGACCCGCGCGGGGTGGCAGGCGATGCCGCGCTCGCCGAGCGCCCAGTCGCCGGCCGGCAGGTTGTGCAGCACCGCCTGCAGGCCGTTCGAGTCGAGCCGCGCGCGGATCTCGTGCGCCGCATGCGCATAGGGAAACTGAAACTCGACCGCCTGGAAGCCCGCGCGTGCAGCGCGCTCGAAGCGCTCGAGGAAAGGCACTTCGCAGAACAGCATCGAGAGGTTGGCCGCAAAGCGCAGGGCGCCGTGCGCGCCGGCTTCGGTCACAGTTTTTGCGCCTGCATGAACTTGTCGAACGGCGCTTCCGCGACGCGAAACCACAGGTGTTGCTCGCTGCGGAACTTGCGAAAACTCTCGAACACGCGGCGCCAGTCGGGGTTGCGCGCCGAGAGCTCGGCGTAGAGCCGTTCGGCCGACTCGAACGCGGCGTTCATCACGTCGGGCGGAAACGGCCTGAGCTTGGCGCCCGCACCAACGAGCTGCCGCAGGGCCGCCGGGTTGCGGGCGTCGTACCTGGCCTGCATCTCGGTGTGCGCGAGCGCGGCCGCGCATTCGACCATCGCCTTGTAGTCGGGCGTGAGCGCGTCCCACGCCTTCTGGTTGATAAAGAAGTCGAGCTGCGGGCCGCCTTCCCACCAGCCGGGGTAGTAGTAATGCGGCGCCACCTTGTTGAAGCCGAGCTTCTGGTCGTCGTAGGGGCCGACCCATTCGGCCGCGTCGAGCGTGCCTTTCTCGAGCGCGGGGTAGATGTCGGCGCCCGGCAGGTTTTGCGCCACCACGCCGAGCGGCTCGAGCACCTTGCCGCCGAAGCCGCCGATGCGAAACTTGAGGCCCTTGAGGTCGGCCAGCGACTTGATCTCCTTCCTGAACCAGCCGCCCATTTGCGCACCGGTGTTGCCGCCGGCAAAGCTAATGATGTTGTATTTGGCATAAAACTCGCGCATGAGCTTCTGGCCGCCGCCCTCGAGCATCCAGGCCGTCATCTGGCGCGAGTTCAGGCCGAAGGGCACCGCGCAGCCGAGCGCGAAGGTTTCGTTCTTGCCGAAGTAGTAGTAGGGCGCGGTGTGGCCGGCCTCGACGGTGGCGTTTTGCACCGCATCGACCACGCCGAAGGCCGGCACGATCTCGCCCGGCGCATGCACCGAGATCTGGAACTTGCCGCCCGACATCTCGCCCACCTTGCGCGCCAGGGTTTCGCCGGCGCCGAAGATGGTGTCGAGCGACTTCGGGAAGCTCGAAGTGAGGCGCCAGCGCAGCGCGGACTGCGCGTGCGTGATGGCCGGCGCGGCCACGCTGGCAGCGGCGGCCGCGCCGGCCCGCTGCACGAAGCTGCGGCGGCGGCGCATCAAGTGCCCGCGATCTTCATGCGCTCGATGAGCACCGAGCCCACCGTCTTGCCGCCCATGGTGTAGGTGTCCGAGCCCACGGCCACCAGTTGCGCGAGCATGCTGCGCAGGTTGCCGGCGATGGTGACTTCTTCGACCGGGTGCACGATGCGCCCGCCGTCGACCCAGAAGCCGGCCGCGCCGCGCGAGTAATCGCCCGTCACGTAATTGAGGCCCTGGCCCATCAGCTCGGTGACGAAGAGGCCGCGGCCGAGCTTTCGAAGCATGGCGTCGAGGTCGTCGCCAGCTTGTGTAAGGCGGCTGGCGAGGCTCAAGTTGTGCGAGCCGCCGGCGTGGCCGGTGGTCTTCATGCCGAGCTTGCGCGCCGAGTAGCTGGAGAGAAAATAGCTTTGCACCTCGCCGCCGGCCACCACGCGGCGCGCCGTCGTGCGCACGCCTTCGTCGTCGAAGGGCGCGCTCGCCTTGCCCTTGAGCAGGTGCGGTCGCTCGTCCACGTCGACGTGCGCCGGCCACACGCGCTGGCCGAGCGAGCCGGTGAGAAAGCTCGACTTGCGGTAGAGCGCGCCGCCGCTCGTGGCCTGCACGTAAGCGCCCAGGAGGCCGGCTGCGAGCGTGGACTCGAACAGCACCGGCGCCTCGCAGGTCTTGATCTTGCGTGAATTCAGGCGCGCGAGCGTGCGCTCGGCGGCGTAGCGGCCCACGGCTTCGGGCGAGGCGAGTTCGGCCGGGTCGCGCATCGACGAGTACCAGGCGTCGCGCTGCATCTTGCCGCCCTTGCCGGCGATGGGTGCGACCGACAGCGAATGCCGCGAGCTGGCGTAGCCGCCGCGAAAGCCGTGCGAATTGCCGGCCATGAAATGCGAGGCCTGCACCGACACGCCGCAGCCGTCGGAGTTGGCGATGCGGGCGTCGGTGGCCAGGGCCGCGGCTTCACAGCGCAGCGCGATTTCGCGCGCGGCCGCCGCGTCGATGGCCCAGGGGTGGAACAGGTCGAGGTCGCGCCGCGCCTCGGCGTCGCTGGCGCTGTCTTGGGCGTCGGGCAAGCCGGCGGCCGGGTCTTCGGCGGTGAAGCGCGCGATGTCCCAGGCCGCTCGCACGGTCTGCTCGAGGGCTGCGCGCGAGAAGTCGGAGGTGCTCGCATTGCCGCGCCGCTGGCCGCTGTAGACGGTGATGCCGAGCGATTTGTCGCGGTTGCGCTCGACCGTTTCGGTTTCGCCCATGCGCACCGAGACGGACAGCCCCACGCCTTCGCTCACTTCGGCCGCCGCATCGCTGGCGCCGAGCTGCTTGGCGAAGCCAAGCGCGTCGTTCACCAACTCTTCGAAGCGCTCCCGGCTGTGGGCAAAAACGTCGGTCGGGGATTGGGGCATGGTGGGGGTGTCCGAACAAGTAGGGGGCAGGCGTCGAGCCGGGTTCGCGGCCATCATAGCCAGAGGGCGGCACCGGCCGGCGCGCGGCCCGGCGCAGCGGCGAAGCAGGGCCTGCTGCGGCGTGAGCGGCCATGGGGGCGCCAGGCCAGCGGCAGAATCTCCGCATGTCGCCACTGCTTGCTGCCGCCCTCGAAGAAGCACGCCTGCTCGCCGGCACCCGGCCATGGGCCGTGCCAAGCGCCACCACGCAGAGCGAAGCCGAGCGCTTGCTCGCGCTGCTGGCACGCTCTTGGCCGGCGCCTGCCGTGCGCGTGGAGCCGAGCGGCGCCGTCGTGCTGGCCTGGGAATGCGGCCCGCGCGGCTGGCTGGAACTGTCGCTCGACGGCAGCGCCACGCTCGCCCACAGCGCCGTGATCGACGGCGACGATTTCACCCAGAACGAAGACTTCGTGGGCAGCCTGCCGGCTTGGCCTGCCGAGTTGCTGCGGCGCCTCTACAGGGGCAGCGCGCCGGTGCGGCACTGAAACGGCGAGCCAGGCGCATCCGCTCCACAATCGCCACCCGAGAGCCGCGCAAACCAGCCGCCGCCACCGCCCATCGACACAGGCCCGCTTCCAGCCGCTTTGAACACCCCGTACCTCTACCAAGACCCGACGCCCGACGACGCCGACGAGCGCCCGAGCAAAACCGCGCTCAAGAAGGCCATGCACGAATTGCAGGACCTCGGCGAAGCGCTCATGGCCCTGCCCGACTCTCGCATCGACGCCCTTGCCTTGCCCGAGTTGCTGCGCGACGCGGTGCGTGCCGCGCAGCGCACCAAGACCCACGAAGGCCGGCGTCGCCAGATCCAGTACCTGGGCAAGCTCATGCGCCGCGCGCAGGACGCCGGCACCATCGAGCCGATCCGCCAAGCGGTCGTCTCCTTCCAGCTTGGCCATGCGCGCGATGCGCTCGCGCTGCACGAAGCCGAGCGCTGGCGCGCCGAGTTGATCGCCGACGACGCCGCGCTCGAACGCTGGCTCGCCGCGCACCCCGGTGGCGACGTGCAGCGACTGCGCAGCCTGATGCGCAGCGCGCGCCGCGACGTGGCCGCCGCGGTCGAACTGCCGGGCACGGCCGCGCGCCACGGCCGCGCCTACCGCGAGCTGTTTCAACTGCTGCGCGAAACGCTCAACAGCCCGGAGTCCTTGCATGAGTGAGCTGCTTAAACCCGTCAAGATCGGCCTCGTGTCGGTGAGCGACCGCGCCTCGGCGGGCGTCTACCAGGACCAGGGCATACCGGCGCTGCAGGCGTGGCTGGCGCGCGCGGTCAAGAACCCCATCACCTGGGCCACGCGGCTCATCGCCGACGAACAACCCGCCATCAGTGCGGCGCTGGTCGAACTGGTCGACGTGGAACGCTGCCACCTGGTGCTCACCACTGGCGGCACCGGCCCCGCGCCGCGCGACGTCACGCCCGAAGCGACGCTGGCGGTGGCCGATAAAGTGATGCCCGGCTTTGGCGAGCAGATGCGCCAGATCTCGCTTCGCTTCGTGGCCACGGCCATCTTGTCGCGGCAAGTCGCGGTGATCCGCGGCCAGGCGCTCGTCATCAACCTGCCCGGGCAGCCCAAGTCGATCGCCGAGACGCTTGAAGGCCTGCCGGCTGCGAGCCCGCCGGTGCACGGCATCTTCGCCGCGGTGCCTTACTGCATCGACCTCATCGGCGGGCCCTACCTCGAATGCGACGAGGCGGTGTGCAAGGCGTTTCGGCCCAAGAGCGCGCTGCGGGTGCGCTGAGCGAGCGGGGCACCGAGTGGCTCAGTGGCCGCCGGGCTGTGTCGGCACAGAGGGCGTAACGCAAACGCAATACACTGGCGCTCATGAAATCCGCGGTGATTCCCCAAGTCCGTGTCGACCCGGAGTTGCGCGCCGAGCTCGAGGCCGTGTTGCAGCAGGGCGAAACCCTCTCCGGGTTCGTCGAAGCCTCGGTGCGCAAGGCCGTGGCGTTCCGGCGCGTGCAAACGCGCTTCCATGAGCGCGGCCAAGCCGCCTGGGAGGACCACCAAAACACGGGGGTATCTGTGCCCGCGGATGAAGTCTTGGCCAAGTTGCAAGCGAAGCTGAATGCCAAGCGCAAGCAACTTGGCGAATGAGCTTCGACGTTCGCTTTGGCGCCGCGGCCGACGACGACTTGGCGCAGCTCTTTGATTTTTTGCTCGACAGGGCCAAGACGCTTGAAGACCTCGACATGGCTCAAGCTGCCATCGAGGCCGTCCGCTCGGCGGCTTTAAGCCAGTTGGCCGCAACGCCCTACAGCTTTCGCAAGGCGGGCAAGAGCCCGACACGGCGGGAACTGATCATCCCGTTCGGCGCTACCGGGTATGTCGCGCTTTACGAAATCGCAAGCCCATCGAGCGTCGTGGTGCTGGCGGTGCGGCACCAACGCGAAGAGGACTATCACTGAGCTTGCTGCGTGGCCCAGTCGTCTGGTTCAAGCACTGCCTTTGCCCATCTTCGCCGCGCCCCCACTGCGCCCGACGCGTATCAATCGTGCTTGTTCTTGCGGCCCTTGTCGTGGTCGCGACCGTGACCCCGGTCGCCGCGGTCGCCATGGTCGCCGCGCTCGCCGTGCTTGCGGTAACGACGGTCCCCGCGGTCGCGGTCACCATGGTCGTGGTCGTGACCGCCTGCGCTGCGGTGCGCCGGCACATAGATCTGCTTGTACCAACTGTCCTGAACGAAATACACGCGCTGGCCGCAGGCGTTGTAGCGGCCACAGTGCTTGCCCCAGTTACTGGCATGACCGGGGGGCACGTGCAGGTAGATCGGCTGCTGCACGATGGCCACCGGGCCCGGTGCGATGACCACCGGCTGCGGATAGATGAGCACCGGCTGCGGGTAGGCATTGCCGATGTCGATGCGGCCGTAGAAGCCGGGCTGGCCCACGCTCACGGAAACGCCCACGTCGGCGGCCAGAGCCGGCGCCGCGGCCAGAGTGGCCAGCAGCGCGCCGATCAGCATTTTTTTGTTCATGGCAACTCCTTATGGGTGAGAGCCGTTGCGGCCCGTCGATACAACGCCGATGGTGCCGCAGGCGCCGACCGCCGCCACCGTGAAATGCCGCCGAACCCGCTAGAACGGCACGAATGCGAGCGGTGCGTCGTGTAAGTAGAAATTGCCGTGCCGGCGCAACGCGGCGCTGTCGCCTTGCCACACGCCGACGCTCCTGGACCGTCGATGCGCAACAACCAAGCGCCCGGGCGCAGCACTTCGTCTCGAGCCGGTGCGCCTCATATGTCAATCGTAGACGATCGCCGACTCGCCGCGGCTGCTGCTGCGCCAGCGCGCGAGCGCAGCGTCGCTCGGGAAGAAGCGGCCCTCGTCGCCGAGGTCGAGCTCGCCGCGCACCGCCTCGCGCTCGACGAGCAGCCGCACCGCAAGGCCTTGACGGGTCTCGCCGTGCTCGCTGGCCACGCGCCGCGGCGGGAACTCTCGCAGCAAGTCGGCAAGCGGTGGCGCGCTTCCGTTGTCCGCCCCCCCCCGATAGCGGCCGGAGCGGCAGCGCGCGGCGGCCAAGTCCCACACCAGCGCGGCGGTCATGCGCAGCTTGCCGCCCGAAAAACGGTCGGGCTGCACCTTGCCCTGCACGACGACGAACTCGTCCTCGACCAGCCACTCGCGGTGCGCGTTGAGCAGGTCTTCGCTGGCCACCACTTCGATGGTGTCGG
>JANONH010000158.1:0-19581 GCA_031420735.1 Methylibium sp. | reverse complement strand
AGTGCGGCGACCGAGCGATTTCTGGTACCCCGGCATGAGCGCGGGCGCCGCGCCGTCCTCGGGCCAAGCGCGATCGACGCAGAAAGCGGACCTTGAGTTTCGGCAATGGGCCTGTTTGCAGACCGCCGTTGTCATCCGTTTAAACGCCAAACCGTATCAGGGCAGTTCAAGCACCCGGTCGGTCGCCACGGCGAACACGCGGTCGCCGGGCTGTCTGGCGATCTCCTGCATGCCGGTGAAAGCGCCGAACGCCGGCAGGATGCCCAGTCGCCGGCTCGGCGACTGGGTGAACCAAAAACACGGCAGGCGCAGCCGGTCGCGCGCGCGGGCAGCGGCGCTGACGCAGGGGTGCAGATGCCCTGCCAGCGCGTAGTAGCCCGCCACCGAGCGCGGGTGGTGGCAGAGCGCCAGGCCGCCAAGGTGCAGCGGTTCATCGTGAGCCGCGATGCGCAGCAACGGCGCCGGGTCGCCGGCGTGCATGTCGTGGTTGCCACGCACGAGCGTCAAGGCCAGCGTCGCGTGGCGGCGGCGCCACTCTGCGAGCGCTTTCTGGGTCGACTCGGCATGCGCGGCGCTGGAATGCAAGAAATCGCCGAGGAAGACGACGCGCTCGGCCCGCGTGGCGTCGATCAGCCGGGTGAGCGTGAGCAGCATCGCCGCTGTCGTGCCCTGCGGCACCGGCACGCCCAGGCGGCGAAACGACACGGCCTTGCCGACGTGGGCGTCGGCGACCAGCAGCGTGGAGTGCTCGGGCAGGAACACGGCGCGCTCGGCCAGCAGATGCAGCCGCCCGCCGGCCAGCGCCAGCTCGACCGCCCCGCCCACAGCGCTCAACTGACGAGTAGCTTCAGGGCCGCGTCGAGGTGCTCGCCCGGCAGCCGCTTGAAGCCCGAACGCGCGTAGCGCTGCAGCCGGCCCAGCACGAAGCTCGTGAGCAAAGAAGCGCGGGCTTGCGCATCGACCGTGGGCGTCTGTGAACCTTCGGCCTCGGCCAGCGCACGCAGGCTCTGGCGAAGCTGCGACTCGAAGCGGTCGAAGAACTGATTCATGCGCGCGATGAGGCGGTCGTTCTCGAACACCAGCGCATCGCCGGCCATGACGCGCGACATGCCGGGGTTTTTTTCGCCGAACTGCAGCGCCACCGAGAGCATGCTGCGCAGTTGCAGCTTCGCGTCGGGCTCGCGTTCGACGACCTGGTTGACGAGCGTGAACACGCTGGTCTCGATGAATTCGATCAGCCCTTCGAACATTTGCGCCTTGCTGGCGAAATGCCGGTAGAGCGCCGCTTCGCTCACGCTGAGCCGGGCCGCGAGTGCTGCGGTCGTGATGCGCTCGGAGCCCGGCTGCTCGAGCATGCTCGCGAGCGTCTGCAAAATCTGCACGCGGCGCTCGCCGGGCTTGGGGCGCTTGCGCACCGGGCCTGCGCCCGCGTCGGCGAGTGCTTCACCCAGCGGTTCGGGCAAGGTCGAATCGGGCATGCGGCAGGCCTCTCAGGCTCTGTAGCGAGGAAATTCTTGCATTGACATACCCGGGCCTGCGGCGCAAGCGCGCGCCTACTTCCGGTGTCTGAGCATTGCACCACAGATAGCGCTGCATCCATACGGTGGCAAGCCCGAGCGAGCGTGCCGCCCGCTGGTGAGACAGCGTGTCCTCGACCAGCACGCATTGCGCGGGCCGCAGCTTCAGGCGCGCGAGCACGACACGAAACATGCGTGCGTCCGGCTTGGGCCTGAAGTGCCCGAACAAACGCATGCCTTCGATGCCGATGACGCCCTCGAACAGCGCCGCCAGCCCGAGCGCCGCGAGTACGCGCTTGGCGTAGTCCACGGGTGCGTTGGTCAGCACGAACTTGCGCCCAGGCAGGGCGCGCAGCGCCGCGCGGTCGCGCGGGTCGATCGAAAGGCGCTGCTCGAGGCCGGGCCAGCGGTGCGTGTGTTCGAGGAAATGCGCTGGCCGCACTCCATGGTGGCGCTCGAGGCCGAGCACGGTGGCGCCGTAGCGGTGCCAGTAACTGCGGCGCAGGTGGTCGGCCTCTTGCGGCGCCAGGAGCAGCTCGCGCTCGATGTACTCGTTCATGGCGGCGTCGATGAAGCCGAACACCGCCCGCGAGGCGTCGTGCAAGGTGTTGTCGAGGTCGAACAACCACACCGCGCTGCGCCGCGCCGCGGCACAGCCGCAGCGCTCGTGGGCGGGCGAGCCCGACATGCGCTGCGTCTTCGCAGCACCTCGGCCGCGGCGGGCGGCGCTCAATGCGAGCGGATCATGGTGCCGTAGGCTTGGTCGCTCAGGATCTCGAGCAGCATCGCATGCGGCACGCGCCCGTCGATGATGTGCACCGCATTGACGCCGCTCTTGGCCGCGTCGAGCGCGCCGGCGATCTTGGGAAGCATGCCCCCGCCGATGGTGCCGTCGGCGAACAACTCGTCGATCTCGCGGGCCGAGAGGTTGGTCAGCAACTTGCCCGATTTGTCGAGCACGCCCGGGATGTTGGTGAGCATCAGCAGCTTCTCGGCCTTCAGCACGATGGCCAGCTTGCTCGCCACCAGATCGGCGTTGATGTTGTAGCTCTCGTTGTGCTCGCCAAAACCGATCGGGCTGATGACCGGGATGAACTGGTCGTCCTGCAAGGCCTGCACCACGGACGGGTCGATCGAGGTGATCTCGCCGACCTGCCCGACATCGTGTTCGATGCTCGGGTCGTCCTTGTCGAGCATCTTGAGCTTGCGCGCACGGATCATGCCGCCGTCGCGCCCGGTGAGGCCCACCGCCTTGCCGCCCGCCGCGTTGATGAGGCCCACGATGTCTTGTTGCACCTCGCCGCCGAGCACCCATTCCACCACTTCCATGGTTTCGGCATCGGTCACGCGCATGCCCTGGATGAAGGTGCCCTTCTTGCCCAGGCGGGACAAGGCCTCGTCGATCTGCGGGCCACCGCCATGCACCACCACCGGGTTCATGCCCACCAGCTTGAGCAGCACCACGTCTTCGGCGAAGTCTTGCTGCAGCGCCGGGTCGGTCATGGCATTGCCGCCGTACTTGATGACCAGTGTCTTGCCGTGGAACTTGCGGATGTAGGGCAGCGCCTGCGCCAGGATTTCCGCCTGGTCGCGCGGCGCGATGTGGCGCAGGTCGGGCGCGGCGGGAGCGGAACTGGCCATACTGTGGTCTTTCGGGCGGGACTTCGGGCGCGTGGCATTCTAGGTTGCGCTGCGTACAGGGCTTCGGTGGAACTCGCGCGGAGTCGCCGCCCTCCGGGCCGCGCCCACGACGAGCGCCGCAGGGCGCAAGGAGAGTCGATGAAACGTTACCGTTTGCGCCTGGTTTTCGCCACGCTCGCGCTGGGCTGGGCCACGTTGTGGCAAGGCGCACTGGCCCAGGGCGCGCCCGTCGAGGGCGAAGTGCGCAAGATCGACAAGGCCGGCGGCAAGATCACGCTCAAGCACGCTGAAATCAAGACCGCCAACATCGACCTGCCGCCCATGAACATGGCCTTCTTGGTCAAAGACGCGGCCATGCTCGAGCGCGTGAAGGTGGGCGACAAAGTCCTCTTCACCGCCGACAAGATCGGCGGCGCCTACACCATCACCTCGCTGGCCCCGCGGTGAAGTGGACCACCCCCGTTGCAGCTTCGCCGCGCCCCCTCGAGGGGGCGCCGCTGGCGGCCCGGCGGAGCCGGTCCGCGGCGGCTGCTTGACCGGTTCGAGCGCCGCGCGTCGCGCAAAGCGCGGTGAATCCACTGAAATGCACCGCCGCTTTTGCTTGATTGGCAGTTCGTGCACGGCGGGTCGGCGAAGCGAGGCGCAATCACCAATACGAGGCCAGCCCCATGCATGTCCACGACCTGAGCCCCTGGCAGCATCGCCACGACTTCGCCACGGGCCGCGGCCAGGCCGAGTCGCGCACGCGCTGGGTGATCGGCATCACGCTCGTCATGATGGTCGCGGAGATCGCGGCCGGCTGGTGGTGGCACTCCATGGCGCTGCTCGCCGACGGCTGGCACATGGGCACGCATGCCGCGGCCATCGGCGTGGCCGCGCTGAGCTATGCGTTGGCGCGGCGCTGGGCGGGCGATGCGCGCTTTTCGCTCGGCCCCTGGAAAGTGGAGGTGCTGGGCGCTTACACGAGCGCCGTACTGCTGGGCGTGGTGGCGCTGGGCATTGCGCTCGAATCCGGGCTGCGGCTCTGGACACCGCAGCCGGTGGCGTATAACGAGTCCATCGTGGTGGCCGTGATCGGCCTGTTGGTCAACGCCGTCTGCGTGCGCTTGCTGCACGTCGCGCCGCCCGCACCCGCTTCGCTGTCTCAAGAGAATGACCCGGCACCGGCACCGGCACCGGCACCGGCACCGGCACCGGCACCGGCACCGGCACCGGCACCGGCACCGGCCCACGCACACGCACACGCACACGCACACGCACACGCACACGGCCACGGCCACGGTCACGGCCACAAGCACGGCCACCCCACCGATGGCGGCACCGATCTCAACCTGCGCGGCGCTTACCTGCATGTGCTGGCCGACGCAGCGACTTCGGTGCTGGCCATTGGCGCCCTGTTGGCCGGCAAGTGGGCCGGCTGGACGATCCTCGACCCGCTCATCGGGCTGCTCGGGGGGGTGCTGATCGCGTCGTGGTCGATCGGGCTGTTGCGCCAGTCTTCCAGGATCCTGCTGGACCGCGAGATGGACGACCCGCTGGCAAACCTGGTGCGCGAGCGGCTCGAGTCCGACGGCGACGCGCGCGTCGCCGACCTGCACCTCTGGCGAGTGGGCAATGCGCGGTTTGCCTGCCAGGCCACCCTGGTGGCCGACGCGCCGCTCGCAGCCGACGCCTACCGTGCGCGGCTACAAGGCCTGCCGGCGCTGGCCCATGTGACCATCGAGGTCAACCGCTGCCGCGGCACGGCCGCCGACGTCGGCGCTGGCCCAGGCTCGCATGGCCGTGCCGGCGCGCCGTGACCGCCATGCACACGGGCTTGATGTCGCTCGAGCGGCGGCTTGGCGCGCGCGTCAAAGCTGGCCCGGCACGGCCCACATCAGGGCAGCCGTCATGCTGAGGTAACGCGCGAACTTGCCGATCGCCATATAGCCCAGGCAAGGCCAAAAGGGCAGCTTGAGCCAGCCGGCCACGGCGCACAGCGGGTCACCCACCGCCGGCAGCCAGGCCAGCAGGCAGGCCTTGGCGCCGAAGCGCTCCAGCCAGCCGAACACGCGGTGCTCGACCGGCTTGTGGCGTGCGCGCTCGATGGCGACTTCGGCGCCATAGCCCATCCACCAACTGAGCGCGCCGCCAAGCGTGTTGCCGATGGTGGCCACCGCGACGGCCGGCCAGAACAGCTCGGGGTTGAGTTTGACAAGGCCAAACAGCACCGGCTCCGAGCCCATGGGCAGCAGCGTGGCCGACACGAAGGCCACCACGAACAGGGTGCTCAAGCCGAACTTCGGCAGGGCCAGCAAGGCGAGCAGCGATTCGGTCCAGGCATCCATCGCGGGCGATTGTGGCGGCGCGCGCCAGCGACGATCGTGCGGGCCCGCGTCGCTATACTTTGCCCTCTTTTTAAGCAGGCGCCGAACCCGTGACCCCGCTTCGCATCGGCTCCATCGAGCTTGCCAACCGCCTGTTTGCCGCGCCCATGGCCGGCGTCACCGACCGGCCGTTTCGCAAGCTCTGCAAACGCCTGGGCGCGGGCTATGCGGTGAGCGAGATGGTCACCTCACGCAAGGAATTGTGGGCGAGCCTCAAGACCTCGCGACGCGCCAACCACGATGGCGAGGTCGCGCCGATCGCGGTGCAGATCGCCGGCACCGAGCCGCTCGCCATGGCCGAGGCGGCGCTCTACAACGTCGAGCGCGGCGCGCGCGTGATCGACATCAACATGGGCTGCCCGGCCAAGAAGGTCTGCCACGCCTGGGCCGGCTCGGCGCTCATGAGGAACGAAGCGCTGGCGCTGCGCATCGTCGAGGCCGTGGTCACCGCCTGCGCGCCGCGCGGCGTGCCGGTCACGCTCAAGATGCGCAGCGGCTGGAGCGCCGACGAGCGCAACGCGCTCGTGCTGGCGCGTGGCGCCGAGGACCGGGGGGTGGCGCTGATCACCGTTCACGGCCGCACGCGCGAACAAGGCTTTCGCGGCGCGGCAGAGTACGCCACCGTTGCGGCGGTCAAGGCCGCCGTCGGCATTCCGGTGGTGGCCAATGGCGACATCGACTCGCCGCAGAAGGCCCTTGCGGTTCTGCGCGAGACCGGCTGCGACGCCCTCATGATCGGTCGCGCCGCGCAGGGCCGCCCCTGGATCTTCAGTGAAGTGGCGCACTACCTGGCCACGGGCGAGCTCGCCGCGCCGCCGCTCACGCGCGACGTGCAGGCCTGGCTGCACGAGCACCTGCTCGACCACTATGCGCTCTACGGCTGGGGCGACGACGGCACCGGCGTGCGGGCCGCGCGCAAGCACATCGGCTGGTACGTCCACGCCTTGCCCGGCGGCGCGCTGTTTCGCGCGCGCATGAACCTGCTGAGCAGCTGCGCAGCGCAGCTCGACGCCGTGCGTGCCTTCTTCGACGCTCTCGCCGCCGAGCATGAGCGCCTGCCGCTGGTCGAGCCCGATCACGCCACCCCCCAACTGGAAGCGGCATGACGAAGAAACACCTCGACGCCTGCATCCGCGAGAGCCTGGACACCTACTTCAAAGACCTGCGCGGCGCGGAGCCGCACAACGTCTACGACATGGTGCTGCAGGTGGTGGAGAAACCGCTGCTCGACGTCGTGATGCAGCACGCCGAAGGCAACCAGTCGCGCGCCGCCGAATGGCTGGGCATCAACCGCAACACCCTGCGGCGCAAGCTGCTCGAGCACAAGCTGGTGAAGCCATGAAGACCGCCCTACTTTCCGTCTCCGACAAGACCGGCGTGCTCGAACTCGCGCGCGCACTGCAGGCCCTGGGCTTCGCGCTGCTCTCCACCGGGGGCACGGCCCGCCTGCTCGCCGAGGCGGGCCTGGCAGTCACGGAAGTCGCCGCGCACACCGGCTTCCCCGAGATGCTCGACGGCCGGGTGAAAACGCTGCACCCGGCCATCCATGGCGGCTTGCTCGCGCGCCGCGACCTGCCCCCGCACATGGCCTCGCTCGCCCAGCACGGCATCGCGCCGATCGAGCTGCTGGTGGTCAACCTCTACCCCTTCGAGGCCACGGTGGCCCAAGCCGGCTGCTCGCTCGAAGACGCGATCGAGAACATCGACATCGGCGGCCCGGCCATGGTGCGCTCGGCCGCCAAGAACTGGCGCCACGTGACCGTGCTTACCGACGCCTCGCAGTACGACGGCGTTCTTGCGGAGCTGCGGCAGGGCGGCACGGTGAGCCAGGCCACGCGTTTTTCGCTGGCGCAGGCGGCCTTTAACCGCATCAGCAACTACGACGCCGCCATCAGCGACTATCTCTCCGCGCTGCGCCCGGACGGCAGCCGCGCCGAGTTTCCCGCCCAAAGCAACGGCCGTTTCGTCAAGCTGCAAGACTTGCGTTACGGCGAGAACCCGCACCAGTCGGCCGCCTTCTACCGCGACCTGCACCCCGCCCCGGGCTCGCTGGTCGCGGCGCAACAACTGCAGGGCAAGGAGCTGTCCTACAACAACATCGCCGACGCCGACGCCGCCTGGGAGTGCGTCAAGTCCTTCGGCCCCGAAGACGGCGCCGCCTGCGTGATCGTCAAGCACGCCAACCCCTGCGGCGTGGCGCTTGGCCGCGACGCCGCAGAAGCCTACGCCAAGGCTTTCAGCACCGACCCGACCTCCGCCTTCGGCGGCATCATCGCCTTCAACCGCGTGCTCGACGGCGCCGCGGCCGAGCACGTGTCCAAGCAGTTCGTCGAGGTCGTCATCGCACCGGCCTACACGCCAGAGGCGCTGGCCGCGTTCGCGCTCAAGCCCAACACGCGCGTGCTGCAGATCAGCCTGGCCGGCGTGCAGAGGGGCGCCCCCGACGCCTGGACGCGTGGCCAGAACAGCCACGACATCAAGCGGGTCGGCTCGGGCTTGTTAATCCAGAGCGCCGACAACCGCGTGGTCGGCCCGCATGAGCTGCAGGTCGTGACCCAGCGCAGCCCGACCCAGACCCAGCTCACCGACTTGCTGTTCGCCTGGAAGGTCGCCAAGTTCGTCAAGAGCAACGCCATCGTCTTTTGCGGTGGCGGCATGACCCTGGGCGTTGGCGCCGGCCAGATGAGCCGCCTGGACAGCGCACGCATCGCCACCATCAAGGCCGGCCAGGCCGGCTTCGACCTGGTCGGTTCGGTGGTCGCGAGCGACGCCTTCTTCCCGTTTCGCGACGGCCTGGACGTCCTCGCCGATGCCGGCGCCGAATGCATCATCCAGCCCGGCGGCAGCCTGCGCGACGCCGAAGTCGTCGCCGCGGCCGACGAGCGCGGCATCGCCATGGTGCTCACGGGGGTGCGGCATTTCCGGCATTGAAATGACCCCCCCGTTGCGGCTTCGCCGCTCCCCCCAGGGGGCGCCGCTGGCGACCCGGCGAAGCCGGTTCGCGGCGGCTGCTGGGCGCGGCGGGGCGTCGGGGGTCGCGCAGGGCGCGGGGAGCAACTGACGTGAGGCGCGCTGGCGGGCTGGCAAAGTCGGGTCGCGGCGGCGGCCCGGTTGGCCGCTTCGCGCACCGCAGCGCAACTCGCTCGGGCGCGCTCGACGGCCGAGTCTAGAACCATGCGGATCCTGGGCATCGACCCCGGCCTGCGGTGCACGGGCTTTGGCATCCTCGAGGCCGACGGGCCGCGGCTGCGCTACGTCGCCAGCGGCACCATCCGCACCGACGCCCTGCCCAACGGCGACCTGCCCGGGCGCCTGAAGATTCTGTTCGACGGCGTGCTGGAGATCGTGGCGCGCTACGAGCCCGCATGCGCGGCCGTCGAAATCGTCTTCGTCAACGTCAACCCGCAATCGACCTTGCTGCTCGGGCAGGCGCGCGGCGCGGTGCTGGCCGGCCTGGTCTCGCGCGGCCTGCCGGTGGCCGAGTACACCGCGTTGCAGATGAAGAAGGCGGTGGTCGGCCACGGTCTAGCCAAGAAGGAGCAAGTCCAGGCGATGGTGGCGCGCCTGCTCTTGTTGCCCACCGAGCCGGGCCGCGACGCCGCCGACGCGCTGGGCATTGCGGTGTGCCATGCGCACGCAGGCGCCTCGCAGGCGCTCATCGCCGCGGTCACACCGCTGGCGCGCCGCTCGCACGCGCAATACCGCAAGGGGCGCAGCTATTGATGACCCTCCTGCGATGCGGCTCAGCCGCTACCCCTTGAGGAAGAGCGGCTGGCGGCTGCTTGATCTGCGGGTTGCCCCGGCATAGCGAGCATTTGCAATGACGAGCGGGCATGCGCGAAATGCGCAAAAAGCTCTCAGCCTCCTCAGGCGCCGACCACGCTGTCGACTTTCTGCGCCTGCAGGAGCTGGGTCAGGGCCTGTGCACTCATGGGCCGCCCGGTGAGATAGCCTTGCACTTGGTCGCAGCCAAGAGCGCGTACCCGCCGGTACTGCGCTTCGGTCTCGACGCCCTCGGCGGTGACGGCGAGGCCGAGCGCGCGGGCAATTGAGACTATGCCCTCGACCAGCGCCGCATCCTCGGGGCGCTCGTCGATGTTCTGCACGAACACGCGGTCGATCTTGATCGAGTCCACCGGCAGGCGGCGCAGGTAGCCGAGGTTGGAGTAACCGGTCCCGAAGTCGTCGATCGCGAGCTTGACGCCGGCGCCCTGCTTGAGCCAGTGCAGCATCGCCAGGGGCTGCTCGTCGTTGCTCATCAAGTGCGTTTCGGTGATCTCGATCGTCAGGCTGCCGCGGGCAATTTTCGAGCCTGCCAGCACCTGCTCGACGATCGCGGGCAACTCCGCCTGCGCCAACTGTGCAATGGCCAGGTTCACGCTGATGCCAAAGTGCGGATCCGCACCGAGCTGCCACTGGCGCGCCTGCATGCAGGCATGTTCCAGCACCCATTCGCCGAGGCCGAGGATGAGGTCGCTTTCCTCGGCGATGGGGATGAAGTCCGAGGGCGCCACATGGCCCAGTTCGGCATGGTTCCAGCGCAGCAAGGCCTCGGCGCCCACCACGAGCCCGCTGCCCACGTTGATGAGCGGCTGGTACATGATTTCCATCTCGCCGCGCGCGACCGCACCGCGCAGCTCGCGCTCGACGCTGTGGTCGCGGCGGGCGCGCTCGGTGACTTCGAGGCGGTGAAAGTGCAGTTGGCCGCGCGCCGACGCCTTGCCGTGGGCCAGGGCGGCTTCGGCGCTGCGCATCAACGCGGCGACGTCGCTGCCGTCCTCGGGGTAGAGGCTGATGCCAAGGGTGGCCGCCATCTGCAGGGGCTGGCCGTCGAGCTGCAGCGGATCGACCAGGGAGTCGAGCAGCCGCTGGCCGAGCGCAGCCGCCTGCGAGGCGTCGTCGACGTGCGAAAGCACGACCACGAATTCGTCGCTCGAGAGCCGCGCCAGGGTGTCGCCGTCGCGCAGGGCCGAAACCAGGCGCGCGGCCACCAACTCCAGCACACGGTCGCCGTGCGCGTGGTCGAACATCTCGTTGACGAGCTTGAAACGGTCCAGGTCGAGCAGCAGCACCGCCATCTGCTCGCTGTGGCGTTCGGACTGCAAAATGGACTGCGCGATGCGGTCGGCAAGCAACTGGCGGTTCGGCAGGCCGGTCAGGGCGTCGTGAAATACCAGGTGGGCAATCCGTGCCTCGGTTTTCTTGCGCTCGCTCACGTTGCTGTTGGTGCCGGCCATGCGCAGTGCGCGGCCCTGGGCGTCGCGCTCGACGACACGACCGACGCTTTCGATCCACAGCCAATCGCCGTTCGCCGAACGCACGCGATGGTCGGCGCGGTAGACCGAGGTTTCGCCCCGCACGGTGGAGAGCACGGCTTGGTGGATCATCTCCCGGTCCTCGGGATGGGCGCACTCCAGCAATTCGAGCATGCCGATGTCGGTGTCGCCGGGGGGCAGCCCCAATTGCTTGGCCCACTGCGACGAAAGATGGACGCGCCGCGTCTGCAGGTCGAACTCCCACAGCGCGACGCCCGAGGCGTCGAGCGCGATCTGCAGGCGCTGCTCGCTGAGGATCAGGGCCTCACGGACCTGTTCGCGCTCGGTGATGTCTTGGCAGTTGAGCACCATGCCGTCGATGCCGGCGTGCTGCCGCATGTCGCGCAGCTTGGTGCGAATGAGCCGCCACGAACCGTCTTCGGCGCGCGCGTGGTGCGTGAGGCTCACGCTGCTGCCGGGCTGGTGGCAGGCACGCTCGAAGCCCGCGACCACGAGCTCGCGCTCGTCGGTGCGCAGCAGCTCCGTCATGCGCCGCCCGATCATGTCGCCCGGCGCGTAGCCAAGCATGCTCTGCACCCGCGGGCTCACGTAGCGGATGTCGCCTGCTTCGCCGCAAATCATGACGCAGTCTTGCGCCGCTTCGATCAGGCCGCGAAAGCGCTCTTCGCTGGCGACCAGGCGGTGGGTCATGCGCCCGGCCAGCGCCTGCGTCTCGCATCTCGTGCGGCTCATGGTGCGCAGCACAGCGGCAAGCAGCAGGCTGAGCGCCAGGCCCGCGCCCAGCACCAACAACGGCAGCCCGCGCTGCGCTGGCGTGAGTTGCGTGTCGCGATCGACCAACTCGATGCGCCAGTTGCGGTCGGCCACGATCAGACGTTCGATTTTGCGCAGCGCCTCGCCGTTCGCAGCCCCTGGCTGCGACTCGTCGCCAAACACGCGTTCGTCCGCACTCGGCGGCTCGCCCGCAAAGCCCTGGTCGAGGATCGACACGTGAAAGCGCGCCTCAGCGCGCGGCCCCAGCGCATGAGAAATGAATTCGTTTGCGCGCAGTTTGACCGAAGCGAAGCCGATCAGTGCGCTGCGGCGGCCTTCGACGCTGGCAGGCAGGACGCCGTCGCGGTAGAGCGGCATGCGGATCACATAGACGGGCTGATCGCCCAAAGCGAGCATGCGCAAGGGGCCCGTGCCGGTGGCCATTCCGCCATCGCGGGCGCGCTCGAGTGCCAAGCGGCGCACCGAGTCGCGCCCGGCATCGCGCCCGAGATCGTCCTCGTTGCCCACGAGCGGCCAGACCATTTCGACGACAAACACCTCCTTGGATGCCTCGGCCGGACGCACCTTGAACTCGCCTGTGTAGAGCGTGTCGCGTGCAAGCTCGGCGCGCATGTTGTTCTGGTAGGCGTTGAGCTGGTCGGCTGGCACAGGGCGCACGAACTGCAGGGCTTGCAGGCCAACGTAGCCGTCGTTGAGCTCGAGCGCACGCGCGAATTGGCGAAAACTCGCCCGGTTAGCGCCGCCCGAGGCATGGATCAGGCCGCGCAAGGCCCGCAACAAGTCGATCTTGCGCGCCACTGACAATTCAATGTCGCGCGTGGCTTCAGTCGCCGCGACGGCGAACTCGGCCAGGCGGTTTTTTCTCACCGCCTTTTCAGTGGCAAGCCAGGCGCCGACGGACAAGGCGGCGCCCACCGCCAGGGTGACATAGGCCGCCCACGGGCGAACCGACCCCGACTCCGACGCGTCCCGATCCCTCATCGCCTGCACCGCCGCCGTTTTTCTTGCACGACGGCGATTGTCTTACGGCGGCGCCAGAAGCCGAGCAGGCTGGCAGCGAATCAGCAAAACCCTGAGTGCGCTCTGCCCGAGCCGGGGAACGCGACGCTCCCGAGGCGCATGACCGAACCGCCCCGAAGCCGCTGTAGCGCGGCGCCTCTCTACCTGCCGCTGACTCTCAACCACGCCAGACGACGCCGTGGCGCAGAAACATGAGCCTCTCTAACGGCTGCCCGGCACTCAGCCGCGCCAGACGACGCCATGGCGCAGGAACATCGCCCGCAAGTCTGGGCCGGCACCCAAGGTAGACAGCCGCTCGTGCAAGGCCTTGGCCAAAGCGGTGGCGCCCTTCTTGACCGCGCAGCCGAGCACCCAGCCGTCGCGGGGTGCTCGCGGCGTGGGCAGGGCGAGGATTGCGTAACGCGGCGAAGCCGAAAGCACGAACTCCAGTTCAGAGGCGAGGCCGGCGCAAGCGGTGACCTGCCCGGCCAACAGGGAGCGCGCGGCACTCACGCCGTCGGTGTGGTGCGTTGCCAGCCCCTCACGCAGCAGCCCGCCTTCGGCGCCCGCGAGCAACCAGCCGGCAAGCGAGCCGCCCGCCACGGCCACCGGCTTGCCCGCCAGCGCCGCCATGGACTGCGGCTCGGGTCCGCGTTCGCGGTCCCAGGCCAGCATGACGCGCTCGCGGTAGTAGGGCGCCACCACCTCGACCTGCGGGTTGGCTTCGAGCAGCGGCCGCTCGAGCGGCACATGCAGCATCACGTCGGCCGGGCCCCAACCCAGGTAGTGGCCCTTCCAGACGGCATTGCGCAGGTCGTCGGCGATGTTCTCGCCGGCCGTGAAGGGCAGCAGCGAAAGCTCCACGCCCAGCCCCTGGGCCAGGGCCTGGGCCAGGTCGCAGTCGATGCCCTTGCCGTTGAGGTTAAAAGGCGCCAGATCTTCGTAGACCGCCACCTTCAGCCGCCCGCGCTGGCGCACGCGCTCGAGCGAATCGTCTTTCGCCGCTTCTTCGGCCGCTGCGGCACAGAGCGGCGCGACCGCAAGCCCCAGTGCGGCGGCGGTGAGCAGGCGACGATGGCGATTCACAGCGGCCTCTCGCGGCGTGTTTCGAGGTAGCTCTTGATGGCCCAGACAGCCTCTTGGTTGAGCGTGCCTTCGAACGGCGGCATGTAGACCGCGCCATTGCGCGTGCGACCGCGGCGCACGGCGGTGGCGTAAATGTCGTCCATTTCATTCACGCAGGCGGTCTTTTTGGCGGCGTCGGCCAAGGCCACGCAGTCCTTGTCGAGCAGGCGCAGGTCGGGGGCCATGCCGCCCGAAATGCCTTCGAGGCCGTGACAGCGGGCACAGTTCTGGTTGTAGGCTGAACTGCCGATCTTCACGGCGGTGGCGTTGCCGCGAAAAGGGTTCTCCTTCTTCCAGTCGGCGCCCAGTGAGGGCAGATCTTTGGTGTCGACCGACTGCGGCGTCACGTCGCCATGGGCGTGGGAGGAGGCCCAAGCGACCGTCAGTGCCAAGGCGAATGCGGCGCGAAAGAGGGGGTGGGAGGGATTCGACAAAACAGTGCTCCATTGAACGTGCCACAAGGCGTCGGCCGGTTCGCATGCAAGCCATATGCCACCGGCCAACAAGCTCCGCAATGACGCGCCCGCGTACGGGCTGGCTGCTCCCACTTGCTTGCTCCGCTGCGGAGCATTCTGGGAGCGCCCGGATACGGCCGCTGGTGACATCGAATCGTCCGCCCTTGCGAAGAATTCGTAAGATAGTGCACTTCGGGCATGGAAATCGCCCGCGCGATGCCAGCCGTCCCGGCTCGTCGGCATCGTCACCCACGAGACGTGCATGACCCAAATTTTTCACGCGCGCAACACGCCCCGCGAAGCGCGCGACAAGAGCTTCGGGCACACCGCCACCAGCGCCCTGCTGCCGCCCGACAGCGGCCATGCCGACGCCATTGCGCAGTCGCACGAGCGCTGCACGGTGCTGCGCGTGAGTCCGATCTGGGCGCCCGACCACTCCCCGCTGATCCGCGCCGACCTGGCGCTAGCGCGCGAGCGCAATCAGGCGCTTTCTCAGCACGCGGTGCCGGTGATGGAGATCCTGCTGGAGCAAATTCTCGCCACCGAAAGCATGGTGTTGCTGACCGACGTGCAAGGCACGGTGCTGCACTGCGTCGGGCCCGACGGCTTTCTGGCGCGCGCCTCCAAGGTGGCGCTGGCACCGGGCGTGAACTGGAGCGAGACGAACAAGGGTACCAATGCCATCGGCACCGCCCTCGTCACCGAGGCGCCCACCATCGTGCATGGCGACGAGCACTTCGTGTACGCCAACCAATTCCTCACCTGCTCGGCTTCGCCGATCTTCGACCCGCGCGGCCAGTTGGTCGGCGTGCTCGACGTCACCGGCGACCACCACTCCTTCCACCTGCACACCATGGGCCTGGTGAAGATGTGTACGCGCATGATCCAGAACCACTGGCTCATGGAAGACTGCCGCGAATCGCTGCGCCTGCACTTCCACACGCGTGCGCAGTACCTGGGCACCCTCATGGAAGGCATCGTCGCGGTCGGTGTCGACGGCCGACTGGTCGGCGCCAACCGCGCCGCGCTCGACCAGCTGCAACTCTCGGGGGCCGCGCTGCGCATGAATTCCCTCAGCAGCCTGTTCGGGGTTTCACTTGGCGCCTTGGTCGACCGCTTCACTTCATCGCTCGCGGCACCGCTCGCGCTTTGCCTGCCCGACGGGCGCCAGGTGCACGCCAACGCGCGCTTCACCGGCGCACGCTGGCAGGCATCGGCTGCCAGCGCCGGGCCCGAGCGGGCGGCTCGCTTCGAAGCGCAGCAGCAGCCAGGGCAGGCCAGCAGCCGGCCCACAGAAGACGCTCCCCGGCTTGCCGGCTACCCGCCCGCAGCAGCGACGCAGACGACGTCCACGACGTATGCAACGCTGCGGCAACTGCAGACGGGCGACGCCCAGATGAACGCCGCGATCGACCGGGTCCAACGCGTGATCGACCGCGACATTTCGGTCTTGATCCAGGGCGAAACCGGCAGCGGCAAGGAGATGCTCGCGCGTGCCATCCACCGCGCCTCCAAGCGGGCAAGCGGTCCCTTCATCGCGGTCAATTGCGCCTCCATCCCGGAGACCCTGATCGAATCGGAGCTGTTTGGCTACGAAGAGGGCGCCTTCACCGGCGCGCGCCGCAAGGGCGCGACGGGCAAGGTGCAGCAGGCCCACGGCGGCACGCTCTTCCTCGACGAGATCGGCGACATGCCGCTGGCGCTGCAAGCGCGCCTGTTGCGCGTGCTGCAGGAGCGCGAGGTCGTGCCCCTGGGCGGCACGCGCGCCGCGCCGGTGGACGTGTCCGTGCTCAGCGCCACCCACTGCAGCTTGCGCGACATGATCGATGCGCGGCTATTCCGCGAGGACCTCTACTACCGCCTGAACGGCTTGGTGGTGCGGATTCCGCCGCTGCGCGAGCGCAGCGACTTGATGGCGCTGATCGAGAAGCTGCTGCGGCGCGAAGCGCGTGCCAGCCTGCCACGCCTGGACGACGAGGTGCTGCAGCTCATGCGCGGCTATCACTGGCCGGGCAACATCCGCCAGCTCGCCACGGTGCTGCGCACCGCGGTGGCGATGGCCGGCGACGAGGCCCCCATCGGCACCCGGCACCTCTCCGAAGACTTTCTGCACGACGCCCGGCGCTCTGCGACCGAGGCGCCCTTGCCCATGGCCACGACGCCGCTTCAACCGCAGCCGCTCGCGCCCACGCCGGCCGCGGCCGACCCGGCAGCCGTCGCCGCGAAACCGAGCGCCAGCACCCTGCAGCAACTCGAGCACAACACCGTGCGTCGCGTCCTCGACGAAGCCGGCGGCAATATTTCGGTGGCCGCGCGGCGCCTGGGCATCAGCCGCAACACCATTTACCGCAAGCTGTTCTGGGCGCGGGGCGCGGGGCGCTGAAAGCAGCGCTTGCCAATGAAAACGGCGCCCCGCGGGGCGCCGTTTCTGTTTCACCGCCCGGCCCACGAACGGGCCAGGCTTCGAGTGCTTACTTGGCCGCTGCGGCGAGCTGGGTGCCGCTCGCGCCACCCAGCGCAGCCGTCTTGGCCGCACCCGAGAGCTTGAACACCCAGACGCTGCCGCCCTGCTCGAGCAGGCTCACCTTCTTGGCGACGTCGCCGCCCCACAAGGGCACTGCGCCGCCCCAGCCCGAGACCACGGCGACGTACTGCTCGCCGCCGTCGGTCCAGGTGACCGGCGGCGCCACGACGCCGGAGCCGGTCTGGAACTGCCACAGGATCTTGCCGGTCTTGGCATCGGCCGCTTGCAAGAAGCCTTCCGGGGTGCCCCAGAACACGAGGTTGCCACCGGTGGTGAGCACGCCGCCCCAGAGCGGCGCGTTGTTCTTGGCTTCCCAAACGATCTTGCCGGTCTTGGGGTCGATCGCGCGCAGCGCGCCGATGTAGCCGTCGTCCACCGTTTTGATGGTGAAGCCCGCGCCCAGGTAAGCCGCACCTTTCTTGTAGGTGACCGGCTCGTTCCAGATTTCCATGCCCCACTCGTTGGCCGGCACGTAGAACAGCTTGGTGTCGGGCGAATAGGCCATCGGCATCTGGTTCTTGCCGCCGAGGAAGCTCGGTGCTGCGAACACCGACGAGCCTTTCTTGCCGTCGGCGCTGGCGGTCGGGTCGCCCGAGCGGTTCTCGGGCACGAAGTTTGGCCGGCCGGTCTTCAAGTCGATGCCGGTGGCCCAGGTGAGCTTCTTGACGAAAGGCACGGCGCTGATCAGCTTGCCCGTCTTGGCGTCGTTCACATAGAAGAAGCCGTTGCGGTCGGCCTTGCCGCCGACGCGTTGGCCGTCCATGTCGAAGGTGACGAACTCATTGGCGCCGTCGAAGTCCCAGGCGTCGTTGGGCGTGTTCTGGTAGCTCCAGACGATCTGGCCGGTCTTGGGATCGATCGCCACCGTGGAGCAGGAGAACAGGTTGTCGCCCTTGCGCAGGTGGCTGTTCCACGGGCCCGGATTGCCGGTGCCAAAGTAGGCCAAGCCGGTCTTGGCGTCAAAGGTGCCGCCCATCCAGGTGGCGGCGCCGCCGGCTTTCCACATGTCGCCCGGCCAGGTCTTGCCCTGGGTGCCAGAGACGCCGTTGTCGGCCTTGTTGCCGTCTTTGTCGTACTTGTAGCCCATGTGGCCTTCGACGGTCGGGCGGCTCCAGACCATTTTGCCGGTCTTGGGATCGCGCGCCTCGACGCGGCCAATCACGCCGAACTCGCCGCCGGAGACGCCGGTCATGAGCAGGCCGCCGGCGATGAGCGGTGCGGCCGTGTAGCTGTAGCCCGCAGCAAAGTCGTCGATCTTCTCTTTCCAGACCACGTCGCCGGTGTTTTGGTCGAGCGCCACGAGCTGCGCGTCGAGCGTGCCGAAGATCACCAGGTTGTCGTAGAGCGCCGCGCCGCGGTTGACGACGTCGCAGCAAGGCATGATGCCTTCGGGCAGGCGGTGCTCGTATTTCCAGAGCTTCTTGCCGGTCTTGGCGTCGACCGCGAAGATGCGCGAGTAGGACGCCGTGACGAACATTTTGCCGTTGTGGATGAGCGGCTGCGACTCCTGGCCGCGCTGCTTTTCACCGCCGAAAGACATGGACCAAATCGGCACCAGGTTCTTCACCGTGCTGGCATTGACCTGCTTGAGCGGCGAGTAGCGCTGGCCCTGGGTGCCGATGCCGGCGCTCAGGATGTCGCCGGTGGTCGAGGCATCGCCTTCGATCATGGCGTCGGTAACGCCGGCGGCTTGGGCGCCGGTTGCGGCGCAGGCCAGGGAAACGAGCAGGGAAAGGAGCTTCAGGCGCATGGGGTGACTTCTCCGATGGGTTGATTGATTCGATTTCTTCGACGTGGCAGGCGCGGCACTGCCGGCGCAGTGCAGGCGCATGGCGCAAGCTGCGTGCCACCGATGCTAGGCCCTGGTCAAGGCGCTTGACACGGGGTTTCACCGCAAGGGTCGATTCCTGGCTGCTTCCGCTTGGAGCATTCACTCGTCACCGCGGAAGCAGCGATTTGCTCTCGTAAGCCGGGTACAGGTGGACCACATTGCGCGGGTATTCGGTCGCCAGCGCGGCAAAGCCGCCGAACTCGGCTGGCGGCGGCTCGTGGATCAGCTCGGCCAGCTCCAGTCCCTGCTGCGCTGCCGCGCTAAAGCGTGCGTCGAGCCAGCGCAGGTAGGCGCGAGTCTGCTCGATGCCGCGCGAGTTGGCCACCACCGGCCCGTGGCTCGGCACCATCTGCGCATAGGGCCGCGCGGCCAGGGCGTCGAGGCTCGCGAGCCAGGCCGGCAGGCGGGCGTGCGGCGTGGTCGGCACGCGGTCGACGAACACCAGACCGCCGACGAAGGCGACGCCAGAGGCCGCGTCATGCAGCACCAGGTCCGACGCCGTGTGACCGCTGAATTCGCGCAGCTCGAGCGGCCGCCCGATGAGTGCCAGCGCGCCCGCCGCCACGCTGCGGTCGGGCAGCAGCGCCTCGGTGCCCTTCATCCAGTCGCCGCACAGGCGAAAGAGGTTGTCTTCGTAAGACTTGGCCTCGGCGCGCATGCCCGCGGTGGTGGTGGCGGTGGCCAGGCGCGGCACGTCGGCAAAGGCCTGGTTGCCGAGGAAGTAGTCGGGGTGCAGGTTGAGGTGCAGCACCGCCTTGAGCGGCTGCGCCGTGGTGCGCCCGATGAGCGCGCGCAATTGCTCGCCATAGCGCCGGCTCGGGCCGGTGTTGACCACCAGCACGCCCTCTGGCCCGACGATGAAGCCGGTGTTGATGATGTTGCAGCCGTTGGCGCGTGAGAAATCGGCATTGACGCCTTCGACCACGTACACGCCCGAGGCGAGTTCGCGCGCCGCCAGGCGGTAATCGAGCGTGGCCTCGTCGGGCGGCGCAGCAGCCGCGGGCGCGCCGCCGCAGAGCAGGCCAACGGTGCAGAACAAGGCGGCCCAGAACAGGCGGGGCCAGGGCGCGCGC
>JANONH010000157.1:0-4051 GCA_031420735.1 Methylibium sp. | reverse complement strand
CTCGAACACTTGCCGCGCACCGCTGTGGGAGATGCTGCCGTCGGCGATGCGGGCGACCAGCGTGGCCAGCGTCGTTGCGCCAAGCGGGCTTTCGGTGATGTCGCGCTCTTCGCTGTTGAGGCGCCGCGAGACCTCGCCCATGAGCCAGTTGGCGACCAGTTTGGGCTGCCCCGAAGCGTCGCGTGCCGCCTCGTAGTAGCGCGCGAAGGCCAGGCTCTGCGTCATCATGGCCGCGTCGTGCGCGGCCAGGTCGTCGTTCTCTTCAAAGCGCCGGGCCATGGAAGCGGCCAACTCCGGCATCTCCTGCGCAACGCGTTGCACCCAGGCCGGCTCGATCACCAGGGGCGGCAGGTCCGGGTCGGGGAAGTAGCGGTAATCGTGCGCGTCTTCCTTGCTGCGCATGGCGCGCGTCTCGCCCGAGTCGGGGTCGAACAGCACGGTGGCCTGCTCGATGCGCAGGCCGTCCTCCAACTGGTCGATCTGCCACTGGACCTCGTAGTCGATCGCCTGCTGCATGAAGCGAAAGCTGTTGAGGTTCTTGATTTCGCGCCGTGTGCCGTAGGGCGCGCCGGGCCGTCGCACCGACACGTTGGCGTCGCAGCGAAACGAGCCCTCTTGCATGTTGCCATCGCAGATGCCCAGCCACACCACCAGCGCGTGCAGTGCCTTGGCATAGGCGACCGCCTCCGCGCTCGAGCGCATGTCGGGCTCGGAGACGATCTCGAGCAAGGGCGTGCCGGCACGGTTGAGGTCGATGCCGCTGCCGCCGTGCGCGCCGTCGTGGAGCGACTTGCCGGCGTCTTCTTCGAGGTGGGCGCGCGTGAGGCGCACCAGGTGCGGCGCCCCGGCCAGGTGAAACGCCACTGCTCCCCCGTGCACCACCGGCAGCTCGTACTGGCTGATCTGGTAGCCCTTGGGAAGGTCGGGGTAGAAATAATTCTTGCGGGCGAAGATGGAGAGCGGCGCGATGCGGCCCCCAACCGCCAAGCCCAGGCGGATGGCGCGCTCGACCGCGCCGCGGTTCATGACCGGCAGGCTGCCGGGCAATGCCAGGTCCACCGCGCAGGCCTGCGTGTTGGGCGCCGCGCCGAAGGCCGTGCTCGCGCCGGAGAAGATTTTCGACACCGTCGAGAGCTGCGCGTGCGCTTCGAGGCCGATGACGACCTCGTGGCCTCGCACGAGAGGGGCTGCGCTCATGGCAGGGCCTGCGGTGGCATGCGGCGGTGCCAGTCGGTGCTTTGCTGGTAGGCGTGGGCGACTTGTAGCAGCGTGGCCTCCTGCCAATAGTTGCCGATGAGCTGCAGCCCGACCGGCATGCCGTGCTCGCCCAGGCCTGCGGGCACGCTCATGCCCGGCAGGCCCGCCAGGCTGGCCGGCAAGGTGAAGATGTCGGCCAGGTACTCGGCCAGCGGGTCGGTCTGCGAGCCGATGGTCCGTGCCACCGTGGGCGCGACCGGCCCGGCGATCAGGTCGCACTGCGCAAAAGCGGCCTGGAAGTCGTCGGCGATCATGCGGCGCAGTTTTTGCGCCTGCAGGTAGTAGGCGTCGTAGTAGCCGTGCGAGAGGACGTAGGTGCCGATCATGATGCGCCGCTTGACCTCGGCGCCGAAGCCTTCGCTGCGGCTCTTGCAGTACATGGAGAACAGGTCGGTGTACTGCGCCGCACGGTGACCGAAGCGCACGCCATCGAAGCGCGACAGATTCGAGCTCGCCTCGGCCGGCGCGATGATGTAGTAGACCGGGATCGAGAGTTCGGTGCGCGGCAGGCTCACGTCGACCAAGCGCGCGCCCAGCCGCTCGGTCTCGGCGAGCGCCGCGCGCACCGTGTCGGCGACGCCGGCCGACACGCCCGCGCCGAAG
Source organism: Methylibium sp. (assembly GCA_031420735.1). GTDB lineage: Bacteria > Pseudomonadota > Gammaproteobacteria > Burkholderiales > Burkholderiaceae_C > Methylibium. The sequence goes on along the minus strand of JANONH010000157.1, from coordinate 2,191 downwards.
AACTCGCGCGGCAGCCCGATGCGCAGGCCCTGCAGCGGCCGCGCTGCGGGCGCACCCTCGCGCGCAGCTCTGGCGGCGGCGGCGAAGTCGGGCACGGCTTGCTCGGCGCTGGTGGCGTCGCGCTCGTCGTAGCCGCTCATCGCGGCAAGCAGGAGCGCGCAGTCCTCTGCGCTCTGCGCGAGTGGCCCGGCCTGGTCGAGGCTGGAGGCGAAGGCGATCATGCCGTAGCGCGAGCAGCGCCCGTAAGTGGGCTTGATGCCGGTCACGCCGGTAAGCGACGCCGGCTGGCGCACCGAGCCGCCGGTGTCGGACCCGGTGGCCGCAGGCACCAGCCGGGCGGCCACAGCCACGGCCGAGCCACCCGAAGAGCCGCCCGGGATGCGTGTTGTATCCCACGGATTGCGTGCGGGCCCGATGCAGGAGTTTTCGTTGCTGCCGCCCATGGCGAACTCGTCGCAGTTCAGCTTGCCCAGGGTCACGGTGCCGGCGTCCTTGAGCTTGGCGACCACCGTGGCGTCGAAGGGCGAGCGATAGTTGGCCAGCATCCGGGAGGCCGCGGTGCTCGGATAGTCGGTGGTGACGAAGATGTCTTTGTGCGCGAGCGGCACGCCGTCGAGCGGGCCACGCAGCGCGCCGCGCGCACGGCGCTCGTCCGAGGCGCGAGCCTGCGAGAGCGCCAGCTCGGCATCGACGCAAAGAAAAGCGCCGAGGTGCTCATGCGCGGCCACCCGCGCCAGCAGATGGCGTGTCGCTTCCTCGCTCGACACGGCCTTGTCGGCGAGCGCCGCGGCAAGCTCGGTCACGCCCAGACGGTGAAGGTCGCCGCTCACTCGATCGCCTCTGCTTCTTCGTTCCACACGGACGGTTGCGCGGTCGGCGATTCGATCGAGTTCGGGCTGCGATCCCCGCTGTGCGGGGCCCCTCTTTCGCCGCTCACTCGATCACCTTTGGGACAAGATACAAGCCACCTTCGACGGCCGGGGCGCTGCGTTGGTTGGCTTGGCGGTTGTCACCCTCGGTGACGCGGTCTTCGCGCAAACGCAGGCGGGCGTCCTGCACGGCCGACAGGGGCGTGAAGAGCGGTGCGACGCCGGCCGTGTCGACGGCGCGCATGCGCTCGACGATGTCGAAAAAGCCGTTGAGCTGCTCCAGCATCTCCGCTTGCTCGGACGGGCTCAGCTCGAGCCGCGCGAGCAGCGCAATGCGATTAACGTCGAGGAGAGTGAGGGCCATGAACCTAAAAAGGAGGTCGTCTTCAAGGAGCTGTAAGCGAGCGCTTCGGCGCGTGTTTGGAGGAGTTTGCACGGACGCCGTGCGAACAAGCTGCAGTATTATCCGCGGCGATGCACAAGAGGCCGGGATGGAGGCGTTCACTGCGCTGCACGCGCAGCGCGGGCGCGGATGTCGCTGCCGCTGTGGTGCCTTTTGCACCCCTCACCCACCGGTTCTGCGCCACTTTGCGCGCCGTGCCGCTTCGCTGACCGACACAAGCCATGTTCGCTTCCCTGCGGCGCTACTTCTCCACCGACCTCGCCATCGACCTCGGCACCGCCAACACGCTGATCTACGTGCGCGGCAAGGGCATCGTGCTCGACGAGCCCTCGGTGGTGGCCATCCGCCACGAGGGCGGGCCCAACGGCAAGAAAACCATCCAGGCGGTCGGTGCCGAAGCCAAGGCGATGCTCGGCAAGGTGCCCGGCAACATCGAAGCCATCCGTCCCATGAAAGACGGCGTGATCGCCGACTTCACGGTCACCGAGCAAATGCTCAAGCAGTTCATCAAGATGGTCCATCCGCGCTCGGTGCTCAGGCCCAGCCCGCGCATCATCGTCTGCGTGCCCTGCGGCTCGACCCAGGTCGAGCGCCGCGCGATCCGCGAGTCCGCGCTCGGCGCCGGTGCCTCCGAGGTGTACCTGATCGAGGAACCGATGGCCGCAGCGATCGGCGCGGGATTGCCGGTCAGTGAAGCCAGTGGCTCCATGGTGGTGGACATTGGCGGCGGTACCACCGAAGTGGGCGTCATTTCGCTCGGCGGCATGGTTTACAAAGGCAGCGTGCGGGTGGGTGGCGACAAGTTCGACGAAGCCATCATCAACTACATCCGCCGCAACTACGGCATGCTGATCGGCGAGCCCACGGCCGAGCTGATCAAGAAGACCATCGGCTCGGCCTTCCCCGGCTCCGAAGTCAA
>JANONH010000156.1:0-1750 GCA_031420735.1 Methylibium sp. | reverse complement strand
CCGCTGCCCGGGCGCACGACGATCAAGGCGCCGACGAAGCCGCCCAGGATCAGCAGCCAGCGCGGCGTGGACACGCGCTCGTGCAAAAACACCGCTGCGAGCACCGCCACCAGCACCGGCGCGAGCATGCCCACGGCCGTGAACTCCGCCACCGGCATGAGCTGCAGGCCGTAGAACATCAAGGCGCTCGTGAGCAGCAGCAGGGCGCCGCGCAGCACCTGGAAACGCGGGTGCGCGGTGGCGAACAAGTTGCCGCCGCCGCGCAGTGCATGCACGGCCAGCCACACTGCCATGAAGACCGCCTGCAAGACGTAGCGCGCCCAGAGGATCAGCAGCACGGGCAGGCTTTGGCCAAGGAACTTTGCGGTGGTGTCGAGTGTGGCGAAGCACATCGCCATGAGCAGCACGAGCATCACCCCGAGCAGGGTGCGCTCGGGGCCGCGTGCGTGGGGCGCGGCCGCTGCCGTCACGGCTGCTGGACCCGCGCTTCGAGCGCTTCCCACACCGGCGTGAGCGTGCCGGGCAGCCAGGGCAGGGCGCCGAGGTCGGTGCGGCTCTCGGCGGGGGAGTGGAAGTCGCTGCCGCGCGAGGCGAGCAGGTCGAACTCGCGCGCCGTGTCGGCGTACTTCACGTAGTCGGCCGCGCCATGGCTGCCGGTCACGACCTCGACGCCGCGCCCGCCGTGGGCGACGAACTCGGTGAAGAGGGCGTACTCCTCGGTGGCCGTGAACCTGTAGCGCCCTGGGTGCGCGATCACCGCCACGCCGCCGGCTTGCACGATCCAGCGCACGGCATCGCCGAGTGCCGCCCAGCGGTGCGCAACGAAGCCGGGCTTGCCTTCGACGAGGTAGCGCCGAAACACCGCATAGGTGTCGGCGCAGACACCAATCTCGACCAAATGCCGCGCGAAGTGGGTGCGCGAGATGAGTAGAGGGTTGCTCACGTACCGAAGCGCGCCTTCAAAGCTGCCCTCGATGCCCACCGCCGCCAGGCCCGCGGCCATGTCGCGCGCGCGCTGCACGCGGCCCAGGCGCGTGGCGGCCAGGCCGGCCACCAGAACTTCGTCGTCCACGTCGAAGCCGAGGCCGACGATGTGCACGGTGCTGCCGGCAAAACTCACTGAAATTTCGGTGCCGCTCAGGTAAGGCAGGCCCAGCCCGAGCGCTGCGCCCTGCGCGCGCTGCTGGCCGCCGATTTCGTCGTGGTCGGTGAGCGACCAGAGTTCCACGCCATTGCGCTTGGCGCGCTCGGCCAAGGCTTCGGGCGCGAGCGTGCCATCGGAGACGTTCGAATGGCAGTGCAGATCGGCGTTGAGGATGGCTGAGCTCACCGCACCATTGTAGGAAGGCCACCCCGGCCGTGGCAGCGCGGGGGCAAGCGTGCGCCTCGTGCGCTCCTGCATGCGGGGTCGCGCTCTCGCTTCGGGCACGACGCAGCGCGCAAGCCGAGGCGCTCGGACCCGGCATCTTTGCAGTGACGCGCGGGCCGCAAGCGCGGCTCGGTGCGTGCGGCGCAGGCCGAGCCTGGGCGCACGGCAGCAGCGCTCGCCGCGGCTTTACGGCTCGATGCGCAGCAGCCGACCGTCGCTCTCGTCGGTGAGCAGGTAGAGGTAGCCGTCGGGTGCCAGGCGCACGTCGCGCACGCGCCCGCCGACGTCGTGGCGGTGTTCGCGCACGACACGCTTGCCGTCGAGCTCGAGCCGCACCACCTGGCGCGCACGCAAGGCGCCCACCAGCAACTGGCCGCGCCA
>JANONH010000155.1:0-1702 GCA_031420735.1 Methylibium sp. | reverse complement strand
CGCGCCCACGAAGGGCATGAAAAGCACGCCCACAAGGCCCATGAAAAGACCCGCCACCGTGCCCACGGCGCCGCCAACCAGGGCCCAGCGGCTGGCGCCCACGCGCTGGGCGCCAAGCACGCCGGCAACGAAGTCGATTGCCAGCGCCAGCACGGCGAGCACCGCGATCGCCGTCATGGGCCAGGGGCCGACGGCCTGGAAGCCGTCGATCCAGGCACCGAGCAAGAGCCCGGCCAGGATCAGCAAGGTGCCGGGCAGCACCGGCAAAACCGTGCCGGCCAGTCCAGCCAGGACAGCCAGCGCCACCACCACCCACCAGAGGGCGAGGGGCACGGCGGGCAACAAAGTGGTCAGGGCTTGCATGTCGCGGTTACCGAAGTGTTTTCAACGCGGGAATGGCGCGGCGCTTGCGCAGGCCGCGCTCGAGATCGTCGTCGTCAGGGTCCATGGGCGGGGTTGCGTGCGCTGAGGTTTGTTTGACCCGCGCGGGCGTGGGTGCGGGCCGCGCCAGTGTGGCGCGCCGGGCGATTTGGCGCCCTCACGTGGGAATGCTCACGCCGGCATCGCACGGGGAGCGCGCCGGATGTGGCCTAATCGCGGGCTTCGCCTGAATTTGACAGGCACCCACCGCACGCACCGGAGTTATCCACCATGGGCAACAAAATCCGCACCGAAGCCGACCGCCTTGCCACGCCGCGCCCGACGCCGCCCAAGGGCGTGACGCTGATTGCCGAAGGCCGCGGCCAGAAGGTCAGCCTGGAGCGCGGCGCGCACACGCGCAGCAAAAAGAACGCCGGCAAGCGCGCCAAGCGCGGCGGCTGAAGTCCGCCCGGTCGCGCCGTGCGGCCATGAGCTGGCGGGTCGCGGCGGCCGAGGCTGTCTGGCGGGCGCCCTGGGCCCACGGCCCGAGCCCAAGCCCGACAGCCTCCTAGAGGTTCAACGCCGGCCTTTGGCGGCGAGCGTCTGAAGCGGCCATGTTGAGAATCACCGAACTGCGCTTGCCCCTCGGCCATGCCGAGGAGGCGCTGCGCGCAGCCGTGCTGCTGCGCCTCTGCGTGGCCGACACCGACTTGCTTTCCTGCAGCGTGTTTCGGCGCGGCTTCGACGCCCGCCAGCGCGCCGAGGTGGTGCTCACGTACACGCTCGACTGCGAATTCCGCGACGAGGCGGCGGTGCTGGCGCGTCATGCCGGCGACCCCAGGCTGCGAGCGGCGCCGGACATGCGCTACCGACCCGTCGGGCAGGCGGGCGCCGGCTTCGCCAGCGGGCGCGAGCGCAGCGGGCGGCTGCGGCCGGTGGTCGTCGGTTTCGGCCCCTGCGGCATCTTCGCCGCGCTCGTGCTGGCACAAATGGGCCTGGCGCCCATCGTGCTGGAGCGCGGCAAGCCGGTGCGCGCGCGTACCCAAGACACCTGGGGCTTGTGGCGGCGCGGCGTGCTCGAGCCGGAGTCGAACGTGCAGTTCGGCGAAGGCGGCGCCGGCACCTTCTCGGATGGCAAGCTGTGGAGCCAGATCAGCGACCCGCGCCACCTCACGCGCAAGGTCTTGCAGGAGTTCGTCAAGGCCGGTGCGCCCGAGGAAATTCTGTTCGTGAGCAAGCCGCACATTGGCACCTTCCGGCTCGTCGGCGTGGTCGAGAAGATGCGCGCCGAGATCGAAGCGCTCGGCGGCGAAGTGCGCTTCGAGCAGCGCGTGGTCGATCT
>JANONH010000154.1:0-4654 GCA_031420735.1 Methylibium sp. | reverse complement strand
CATCGACGCCTGCGATCAGGTGCGGGCCAAAGCCTCTCTTGCGGCCTGGGCCATCACCAGCGGCGTGGCGCTCGTTGCCGTCGGTGCGGCCGGCGGCAAGCGCCGCCCCGAGGCCGTCGAACTCGCCGATCTCGCGCAGGTGTCGCACGACCCGCTGCTCGCCGCCGTGCGCCAGCGTTTGCGCCAGCACCACGGCGCGCCGCGCCAGGGCGCCCTCGGTGTGCAGTGCGTGTTCTCGCGCGAGGCGGTGCGTGCGCCGCTGGGCGAGCCGCCCGAGACGGCGGCGGCGCGCAGCCTCAATTGCCGGGGCTACGGCTCGGCCGTGGGCGTGACGGCGAGCTTCGGGCTGGTGGCGGCCACAGCCGTGATCGAGCGCCTGGTCGACCCTGCCGAGCTGCCGGCGGCGCCGACACGACCCGAGCCCGGCTGAAGCGCGTGCCTCGGCTGGCGCCAGCGCCAAGAGCCTGCGCAACGAAGCCGTCACTGTGCGCGCGGGCGGCCTGCTGCCCCCACTGCCTGCTGCAGAGAATCGGCATTCGGTTCGAGACCAAGTTCGGTTCGGCGTGAGCCCTGGCGGCCTGCAGCCTGTGCCTATAATCCGCCGCTCGTCGATGGGTCGTTAGCTCAGTCGGTAGAGCAGCGGACTTTTAATCCGTAGGTCGCGTGTTCGAGTCACGCACGACCCACCACCGGCTCCTTCAGCGTCATCCAAGGTTTCGGGCTCTTAGCTCAGTTGGTAGAGCAGCGGACTCTTAATCCGTAGGTCGAGTGTTCGAGTCACTCAGGGCCCACCAAAAATTAAGACGAATAAAGCACTTGGAGCAATTTTCGCTCTGGGTGTTTTTTTCTTTTCTGCACCATTGCCAGAGTCGTGCCAGATGCGACGGCGTTGCCCCTCGTCTGCGGCCTCGGCGCCGGTGGCCGCGCGTACTACGGCGGCGACATGTCCGGCTAAATGTCGCGCTTCGACAAGCACCCGCGGCCCCACCAAGTTGCGCTGACAGGCCGCTTCAGGGCGTGCCGGCGGATTCACAGTCCCGGCCATGAATAGTCCTCGGCGACGGACTGCTTCATGGAAGTTCACTTTGGCGGAGACTCGCCACGGCAAAGGGTCTGTCTCAAGCGGCGTTTAGGGCGCTAGCCGGCGCGGCAGGGAAGGGCGTGGACAGCCCGCGTCAGTAGCGGTGCCTGTACGGGTCCAGGGACGGCACGTCGCGCGCGATACTGCGGGCGCCCTATTGCTACTGAAGTGTGCGATGCCGGACGAGACACTTGCGGAACGGCGGCTGCAGAATGGGCATCGAGATTCAACCGGAGGGTTCAAGAGTGGAGATCCTGATCGCCGCGCTCGCCTCGTGGCCAGCCATGATGGCGATGACCATCGTCGTCCTTGTGGTTGTCGTCTTGGTCATGTTCCATGGGCAACTGGCACAGAAGCTCTCGCGAATGACACGTGCCGGGCGCGACGGTTTCCAGTTCGAGCAGCACCAACAACTGCCTGACGTCAAGCCTGAGGCCCTCCCTGCGGCCTTGGGCGGTGAGGCGGCCCCAGACTCGGCAGCGTCGGGCTCCGTACCGACCGCCGCGCTGTCCGGTGCTACGCCAGAGGTCGCAGGTGGCATGTATCAACAGCTTATGCAGCTACCGATTACGGCGTCAGTGCTTGAGCGCGAGAAGGTGATCCATGGCCGCGTCGCTGGCTTCGACCTCAACAACGAGCAGCTGAAAGAGGTTTTGATTCGCGGCCTCGCCAGCGCCAACGTGGATCTTGAGTTCATGCGCACGGCGCTCTTGATCTACGGAAGCCAGCTCAACTTGCTGGTCGCGTTGTCCGGACGCGTCGGCGGCATGCCTCGCGGGGAGGCCGAAGCCTTGTTCAACAGCGTAAAGGAGAGTTGGCCGATGCTGAAGCGAACGTTCGAGGAGTGGCTTGGCTTCCTCGTCAGGGCTCAGTTCATCGTCGAGGCGAACGGCCACGTCGGCCACGTCGACATCACCCAGGTCGGAACCGACTTCCTTAAGTTCCTGCTCGACCAGCGGCTTGCCCACGAGCGCGCTGGTTGAAACCGTTCGGCAGTCAAAGCCGCGACCGTGGCGGAAGGGTCGGGAGAGAAGGTCTGCGCGCCGTGGAGAGCAAGGATTGGTACGGCCCTTGACAGACTCCGACTAATCCAAACCAACAGTTCCAGCGTCTGCATTCCTGCGGTCTGCCCGTATCCTTGAAAGGTCACCTTCGGGTCGGAAGAGCCAGTTCGCGCCTCTTAGAAGCAGTCACTGCCCGCGTCGCCCAAATGAGCCGGGCCGAAGATGGACATCGGGCCGCCAGCGTCTGGCAGCTTTGAACTAACACCAGTCACTCGGCCGCACGATCACTGGAAGTCAGGTTCCGGCGGCCGCCGTCGTTCGCGAACATGACCCGTACGTCCGCACCCAGTCTGAAGCCGCCACACGTTCCTACTTACGGTCCGTCTGCAATGCCGTAAAAGTGATCATTCGTGTGCCCTGATTGCTCTAACCTCGGTGGTCGAGAACCGAAATTCAACGTTGGCAATCCGGACACGTCGCTGTGGCCGTACTCGACAGGCAGGCATGGCGGTGCGCCCGATGAGCAGACCTTCAAGCAAGCGACGGCTCAGCCTACCGGTCCTCGCCGAAGACCGCATCGATATCGCGAGCGCTGTGCAGCACCCGCACGATATCGATGCGGTCATCGATCTGCTCGTAGAAGATGACGTTACGCCCAAACGGAAAGCTGCGCAGGTCCGCAGCCAGTTCGTGTCGCGCACGGCCCATCAAGGGTAGTGTCGCGATGAGCTTGAACTTGTCGCCCAGCTTGTCGAACCACCGATTGGCCTGCTCGATGCTGTCCTCGGCAATGTGATCCCACATGTCGAGGATGCGGCCGCAGCCAGCGGCCGACGGGTGATGCGCGCCATCGCTGACTATTCCGCCTTGCGAGCCCGCCGAGCACGGCCTTCGCGCTTGGCCTGCTCGGCGTTCCACGCTTTGCTCGGTCCGCTGTTCAAGCCCTGGCGAATGTCGTCCCTTAACTGCTCGAGCTTGGCGGCGCGCAGGCGGTCCTGTTCGTCCATCAGGCGCAGCGCCTCGCGCACGACCTCGCTGGCGGACGTGTACAGGCCCGAGGCCACCTTGGCGCGCACCAGTTCTTCGAGTTGCGGCGTGAGATTGACGTTCATGCCCACAGGCGATCTCCTTGCACGGGGTCATGCCCGAGGCGACTCCCGCGCCGGCCCGCCGCCGTGCACCTACACTGAGCCCCTTATTCTTACTGGGGAGAACTTCATGATTGCATACGTCACACTGGGCACGAACGATGTGCCGCGCGCCGCGGCGTTTTACGACGCTTTGCTGGCCGAGCTGGGCGCCAAGCGCGTGATGGACGTCGGCCGTGGCTATCTGTGGGGCACCGCTGCGGACAAGCCCATGCTGGGCGTGCTCAAGCCCTTCGATGGCAAGCCCTGCGAGGCGGGCAACGGGCCGATGGTGGCGCTTGGCGTGGCCTCGCCGGAGCAGGTCGACCGCGTCTACAAAAAGGCGCTGGAGTTGGGCGCCACCGACGAAGGCGCGCCCGGTGTTCGAGGCGGCAGTTTCTACATCGGCTACTTTCGCGATCTCGACGGCAACAAGCTGAACGCGTTCTGCATGGCCGGCTAAGTCGGTCCATCGCATGGCTGCTGCCGCGCAGCGGCCGTGCGACGCGCGGTGTGGGTTGCAGTGCTGCTTGCCCGTGGAAGTCAATTCACGGCTTGAGCATATCTATACTTATCGATAGAGCGAACCGGTGGGGCTGCCGCCCGCACCGCCGCCCACCGCACGCCGGAGAAACAGCATGGCTTCGAGCTTCGAGGAGTTGTCCGACCTGAGCGGTTTGTTCGAGAAGGTCTCGGGCTATTTCGCGCTGCTCAGCGAGCCCACACGGCTCAAGATCTTGCACGCGCTGTGCAATGCCGAGCGCCCGGTGGGCGAGATCGTCGAGGCGCTCGGTGCCACACAGGCCAATGTCTCGCGGCACCTGAACCTCATGCACCGCGCTGGCGTGCTGGCGCGGCGCAAAGAGGGCAACAGCGTGCTCTACAGCGTCTGTGATCAGAACGCCGTCGACCTGTGCCGTGCCGTGTGCACCAACATGATGGCGTTGCCCGACAAGCCGCTCAAGCGCGCCACGGCCAAGCGGTTCATGGCGGGGGTCGCCTAAGGTCCGAAGCACACTGCGCTCGCGGGTTAACCCCCGTGCTTCCGGGTCAACTGTATGAGTCAATACTCATATACGTATTCAAGTCCGGAGTTGGCGAGAATGAAGCTTCCTGTTGCGTTGCCGGGGCGGCTGCTGAGGGCACCCGAGAACTTCGTTTCTCGCGCCTTCAAGCTCGAGGTCGACGCCAAGGGCATGGGCAGCGAGCGGCGCGGCTTCTTGCAGGGCAGCTTTGCGGCCGCCGCGGCGGCCGTGGCGGGCGGCGCGGCGTTCGCCCAGGCGCGCGGCGACGACGCCATCCTCAAACCGCAGCCGCATGCCGTGGCGCTGGGCCAGCCGGTGGCTGCCACCGGCTACGGCCTGCCTTCGCAGTACGAGCGCGATCTGCAGCGCCGCGAGAGCCCGGGCCTCACGCGGGTGCGCCAGGCGAGCGTCTCGTTT
>JANONH010000153.1:0-11617 GCA_031420735.1 Methylibium sp. | reverse complement strand
GCCGCGGCGGCTTCGTCCTTGGCATCGACCACAACCGCCATTGCGGCAATCTGGTCGGCATGGGCCAGGCTGCGGCGCAGAGCATCCAGGAGCAGATGTTCCCCGAGGCCTTGACCCCTGGCGGACTGATCGACGGCCAGCCGGCCCAGCAGGGTGACAGGAAGCTGCGGATAGCGAGGCAGCTTGCGAGCCAATTCTTCCGGCAGGTCAGCGAGGGTCAGCACCGAGGCCGACAACGTGTAGTAGCCGAGGACGTGTGTGTCGGGCGGCCTGACCGCGACGAAAAGTGCGGCCACGCGCTTGTCCGCGTCTTGCCGAGCCTGCTGCTTGAGATAGCGGTCGAGCGCTTCCGAGCCGCAGTGAAAGGCCGCTCGGTCGTGCTGCCGGCCCAGAGGCTCGACAGTGATGCTGGTCAAGGCCACCGGCTATGTGCCGGTGCGTTGGCGGTAGGCCTTGGCCGCGCGTTTGAGGCGCGCGTTCGGCTCCGGCGGGTTCAGCAAGGCTTTCACGAAGGCCAACTGCTCCTCGCGCGACAGGCGGATCGACTCGTGTTCGGCAAGCACTCGGCGCGCAGCGTCCTGCGCGCTGGCGACGACGAACTCGCTCAGCGTGCGGCCGGAAAGCGCCGCCGCTTGCTGAAACAGGTTCTTCTGCGCCGCGGACACGCGGGCTTCGAGCCGGGCGTCGCGGGTGGTGTCGGGGGCGTCTTGATTGGCCATGGTCGTCTCCCTGATGGGAATGTACGGCAAGTGTCCGTACGTGGCAAGCGAGTTCAGCTTTGGAAGTTAACGAACGATCCGGGACGCCAAGAAACAGAAAACCCCAGTCGAATCAACGAACTGGGGTTCTGTGCGGGACCGGATGGGACGCCCCGGAGACGTCCCGGGACCGTGTCACATGTGGTCGATCATCACCTGCCCGAATGCCGAGCAGCTCACCTGGGTCGAGCCTTCGAGCGAGCGCGCGAAGTCGTAGGTGACCTTCTTCGACAGGATCGCTTTTTCCATCGAAGAAATCATCAAGTCGGCCGCCTCGAGCCAGCCCATGTGGCGCAGCATCATTTCGGCCGAGAGGATTTCGGAGCCGGGGTTGACGTAGTCCTTGCCCGCGTACTTGGGCGCCGTGCCGTGCGTGGCTTCGAACATGGCCACCGAGTCGGACAAGTTGGCACCCGGGGCGATGCCGATGCCGCCAACCTGTGCGGCCAGCGCGTCGGAGATGTAGTCGCCGTTGAGGTTGAGCGTGGCGATCACGGAATACTCGGCCGGGCGCAACAAGATCTGCTGCAAGAAGGCGTCGGCAATGGAGTCCTTGACGACGATCTCGCGGCCGGTGCGCGGGTTCTTGAAGCTGCACCACGGCCCGCCGTCGATGAGTTGGGCGCCGAACTCGGCTTGCGCCAGCGCATAGGCCCAATCGCGAAATCCACCTTCGGTGTATTTCATGATGTTGCCCTTGTGAACGATGGTCACACTCGGCTTGTCGTTGTCGATCGCGTACTGAATCGCCTTGCGCACGAGCCGCGTGGTGCCTTCGCGCGACACCGGCTTGATGCCGATGCCCGAGGTGTCGGGGAAGCGGATCTTCTTCACGCCGAAGTCGTCTTGCAAGATCTTGATGAGGCGCTTGGCCTTCTCGCTCTCGGCTTCGAACTCGATGCCGGCGTAGATGTCTTCGGAGTTCTCGCGGAAGATGACCATGTCGGTCTTGTGCGGCTCCTTCACCGGCGAGGGCACGCCCTTGAACCAGCGCACCGGGCGCAGGCAAACATAGAGGTCGAGTTCCTGGCGCAGCGCGACGTTGAGCGAACGGATGCCCCCGCCCACCGGCGTGGTGAGAGGGCCCTTGATGGAAACCACGTATTCGCGCAGCACCGAGAGCGTTTCCTCGGGCAGCCAGACGTCTGGGCCGTAGACGCGGGTCGATTTTTCGCCAGCGTAAATTTCCATCCAGTGGATGCGCTTGGCGCCGCCGTAGCTCTTGGCCACGGCCGCGTCCACCACCTTGATCATGACCGGCGTGATGTCCACGCCGGTGCCGTCGCCTTCAATGAAGGGAATGATGGGCTGGTCGGGCACGGTGAGCGAAAAATCGTCGTTGACGATTATTTTTTGGCCGCCCGAGGGCACCTTGATGTGCTGGTACATGAAGTCCTTGCTTTGCGCGAGTGAAGGCGTTGCGATGGGGATTGAAGCGGCGAGAGAGCGGCGGGAAAGCGTCGAATAAATTCTAGGGCAATGATCGCTGCACCGGTGGCCGTGGCGCCCCGCCGCGATGCGTTAGATTCAGCCTCCTTGCCCGTTGAAAACCATGCACGACGCCCCTGCCCGCCCTCTTGCAGCCCGCGCGCGCGCCGGCGCTCGTCTCTTGGCGCTCGCCGCCGCGCTGCAGACCGCCCCGCTGGCGCTGGCACAAGACGGCGCCCAGGCCTTGTCGACCGTGACGCTCAACGCCGGCATCCACACCATACGCGCGCAGTTGGCGCAAAGGCCGCACGAGCGCGCCGTGGGCCTCATGCACCGGGCGCAGATGCCCACCAACGAAGGCATGCTGTTTCGCTTCGAGGCGGCCGCACCGCAGTGCTTCTGGATGAAAGACACCTTGCTGCCGCTGTCGATCGCCTTCCTTGCCGACGACGGCACCATCGTCGACGTGGCCGACATGCAGCCGCAGTCGCTCGCCTCGCGCTGCTCGAGCCGGCCGGTGCGGCTTGCGCTTGAAATGAACCAGGGCTGGTTCGCCAAGCGGGGCCTCAAAGTCGGCAGCAAACTGAGCGGGCCGCCGTTCGAGCCCTGACACCCCGCTACCGCGCAGCACCCTGACTCGAAACAACAGCCGGCGCGAGCGCGTTTTCAGGCGAAGTTCTTTGCCGCAAAGTCCCAGTTCGCGAGCTTGCCGAGGAAGGCCTCCACGAACTTGGGCCGGGCATTGCGAAAGTCGATGTAGTAGGCGTGCTCCCAGACGTCGAGCGTCAAGAGCGGCTTGTCGGCGCCGGTGAGCGGCGTTGCGGCGTTGGAGGTGTTGACCAGGTCCACGCTGCCGTCGGCCTTCTTGACGAGCCAGGTCCAGCCGGAGCCGAAGTTGCCGATCGCGCTCTTGGTGAAAGCTTCCTTGAAAGCGTCGAAGCTGCCCCATTTAGCGGCAATGGCCTTGCCGAGCGCGCCGCTCGCCTCACCGCCGCCCTGCGGCTTCATGCTGTTCCAGAAAAAGCTGTGGTTCCAGACCTGTGCGGCGTTGTTGAAGATGCCACCGCTCGATTTGCGGATGATGTCTTCGAGCGACAGCGATTCGAACTCGGTGCCCTTGATCAGGTTGTTGAGGTTGGTCACGTAGGCCTGGTGGTGCTTGCCGTAATGGAACTCGAAGGTCTCTTTGGAGATGTGCGGGGCCAGCGCATCCATCGCGTAGGGCAAGGGCGGCAAAGTGTGTTCCATGGTTCGTCCTGTTGAAGTCGGGGTGAGACGGCACGACCCGGGGCTAAAAAGCGTCGGGCAACGCTCTTCGCACCCGCAGTAGCGAGGGAGCAAGATTGTAGGCAGTGAACAATGGCCCTGAGGCGCTCGCAAGACCTCCGCAACACCGCGTCACTCGCCCGGCGCCAGGCGCTCGACGGCGCTCACCTCGGCGCGCAGGCGCCCGTCGGCAAGCGTCGCGACCACGCTGTCCCCGGGGCGCACCTGGGCGCTCGACACCAGCGCGGCGCCGTCGGCTCCGCTGAGCCAGGCATAGCCGCGTGCCAGCACGCGTGCCGGATCGAGCGCGAGCAAGCGCGCCTGCATGAGCGCGAGGGCCTGCCTGGCTTGCCGTGGCGGCTCGAGCGCGGCGCGCGCGAGCCGTGCGGCCAGCAAAGCCTGGCCCTGCCGCTCGCGCGCGAGCTGCTGCGCCATCGACCGCCGTCGCAGCTCGGCCGCCTGCTGCAGGCGCGCGCGCTCGGTCGCCAGCCGCGCCAACAATTGCAGGCGCTGCGCCCGCTGCAGATGCTCGAGCCGCTGACGGTGCGGCACGAGCGAACGTGCCGGTCGCGCAATGCGCCAGGCGGCGCGGTCCAGCCGCTGGGCCTGGCTCTCCAGGGCTCGCCCGGCAGCGCGGTGCGCGCGCGTGGCCAGGGCCTGCAGCGCCTCCAGCGCAACCGCCCGCGGCAGGGCGGCGAGTTCGGCGGCCGCGGTCGGGGTCGGCGCGCGCAGGTCGGCGGCGAAGTCGGCCAGGCTCACGTCGGTTTCGTGGCCCACGCCGCAGATGACGGGCAGCGGGCAGGCCGCGATGGCACGCACGACCATGGCGTCGTTGAAGGCCCACAGGTCTTCCGGCGAGCCGCCGCCGCGGCAGAGCAGCAAGGTGTCGACCTCGGCGCGCGCGCCGGCCCGGGCAATGGCCTCGGCCAGCGCGGCCGGTGCTTCGCTGCCCTGCACCAAACTCGGGTAGACCACCAAGCCGACGTGCGGGGCGCGCCTGGCCAGTGCCGTGGCGACGTCGCGCAGCACCGCCGCCGCGAGCGAGGTGACGATCCCCAGGCGGCGCGGATACGCGCTCACCGGGCGCTTGCGGTCGGCGTCGAACAGGCCTTCGGCTTCGAGTTGCGCCTTCAGGCGCAGGAAGTTCGCATAGAGCGCTCCGGAGCCGGCGCGCTGCATCGACTCGACGACGAACTGCAGTTCGCCGCGCGGCTCGTACACCGCCAGTCGCCCACGCAACTCGAGGTCTTGGCCGTCCTCGGGCTGGAAGTCGAGCAGGCTCGCGGCGCGACGAAACATCGCACAGCGCAGCGCGCCGCCACCGCCCGGGTCTTTGAGCGTGAAGTAGGCGTGGCCGCTTGCGGCCCGCGCGTAGCCGCTGAGTTCGCCGCGCACCGCGACGGCGGCAAAACGCGCGGCCAGGGCGTCGGAGATGGCGCCCAGCAGGGCGGCCACTTGCCAGACGCGGGGCAACGCGCCGAGCGGGCGCTCAGACGGGAGATCGGTCAAGGCCATCGGGCGGTGCAAGGTGCAGGCCGCGCGCCGCTTGACTTGCGAAATCCACAAGCACGCCACGCGTTGCTTGTGGCCGCGAAAGGCCTGTCACGGCTTCGTCAAATAGCGCAAGTGTTTGATCCATAAGGAATTTTTCGTGCTCTTTGTTTGAGCAATCTACGCAGGCCCTTGCCCGGCGTGCGTTTGGACGGGGGTGCACCCGGGTTGCCCACAATGTTGTCCACAGCAACGGTGGACGAGTTCGACGCAGCGGGCCGAGTCGCTGAAGTCGACGCCGAGGTGGCGGCTTGCTGGCGCCATAATTGCCGCCACTCTGCACACCGGCCCCGGGAGACCCTGTTGATTTCCATCATACAAGCCGCCGGCTGGCCGATATGGCCGCTGCTCCTGTGCTCGATCATTGCGCTGGCGTTGGTGATCGAGCGCTTTAGCAGTTTGCGCACCATGCGCGTGGCGCCCCCGCGGCTGCTTGAAGAAGTCATCGCCGTGTCGAGCAAAAGCCTGCCGGCACCCGACGTGGTCAACAAGCTGGCCGCCAACTCGGTGCTGGGCGGCGTGCTGGCGAGCGGCCTGCGGGCCGTCATCTCCGAGCCGCGCATCGACGAAGAAGCCCTGCGCGTGGCCTTCCAGACAGCCGGGCGCCATGCCGTGCACCGACTCGAGCGCTACCTCAACACGCTCGGCACCATCGCCTCGGCAGCGCCGTTGCTGGGCCTGCTCGGCACCGTGATCGGCATGATCGAGATCTTCGGCTCGCAGGCGCCAAGCACTTCGAGCGGGGTCGGCGGCAACCCGGAACAATTGGCGCACGGCATTTCGGTGGCGCTCTACAACACCGCCTTCGGGCTCATCGTCGCGATTCCCTCGCTCATGTTTTACCGCTACTTTCGCGGCCGGGTCGACGAATACGCGATCGAGCTCGAGCAGGCCGCCGAACGCATGCTCCCCACCCTGCTGCGCGGCTCCAAGCGCGGGCACTGAATGGTCCACCCGCGTTTTGACATGCGGCCCTGCCTTGCGCCGGCGCGGCGCGGCGCCGAGCGACAGCGGCCGCCGCGATGACGATGAACTTCCGTTCGCACAAGGCCGGCGACGAGCCGGAGATCAACCTGATCCCCTTCATCGACGTGCTGCTGGTGATCCTCATCTTCTTGATGCTCTCCACCACCTACTCGAAGTTCACCGAACTCAAGATCACGCTGCCGGTGGCCGACGCAGAGCGTGCCCGCGACTACCCCAAGGAGATCGTCGTGGGCGTGTCCAGCGACGGCCGCTACACCGTCAACCGCCAAGCGGTGGCGGGCCGCGACCTGGCCACGCTCACCGCTGCACTGTCGCTGGCGGCTGCGGGCAACACCGAGCGCATGGTGGTGATCTCGGCCGACGCCAACGCTGCGCACCAGAGTGTCATCAATGTCATGGACGCGGCGCGCCGCGCCGGGCTCGGCCAACTCACCTTCGCCACGCAGGCCACGCAAGCCCCGCAGGCCACACGCGCCGGCGGCGCAGCGCGTTGAGGGCGGCCGGACTCGCACGACTCGAAGCCGCGCTAACGCGGGCCTGGCAGGTGCGCGGGGCCGGGGCGCGGCTGCTGTGGCCGCTGGCGCTGTGCCACGCGGCGCTGGTGGCGCTTCGGCGAGCCGCCTACCGCGCCGGCTGCTTGCGCAGCGAACGCATCGACCGCCCGGTCATCGTGGTGGGCAACCGCATCGCCGGCGGCGCCGGCAAGACGCCGTGCACGATCGCATTGCTGGCGCATTTGCAAGCGCGCGGCTGGCGACCCGGCGTCGTTTCGCGCGGCCATGGGCGGTGCGGCCACGCGGTGGTGGAGGTCGGGCGCGCGAGCCAGGCCGCGGCGGTCGGCGACGAGCCGCTGCTCATCCACTTGCGCACCGGGGCGCCGGTTGCAGTCGGGCGCGACCGCGTGGCGGCAGCGCGCGCCCTCATCGCCGCCCACCCCGAGGTCGACGTGGTGCTGGCCGACGACGGCCTGCAGCACTTGCGCCTGGCGCGCGACATCGAACTGCTGGTGTTCGATGCGCGTGGCGCCGGCAACGGCTGGCTGCTGCCCGCCGGGCCCTTGCGCGAACCGCTTGGCGCGCCGAGCGGCGCGCGCCATGCCTTCGTGCTCTACAACGCCGACCTGCCCAGCACGCCGCTGCCCGGCTTCATGGCGCACCGAAGCCTCGGCGGCGTGGTCGGCCTGCGCGACTGGTGGCAGGGCAAAGCGGCCGGACATGAGGCGCTGCAGTCCTTGCGCGGCGCCGACGTGCTGGCCTGCTGCGGCATCGCGCAACCCGAGCGCTTCTTTGCCGCGTTGCGCGCCGCCGGCCTCGCCGTGCGCACCCTGGCCTTGCCGGACCACGCCAGTTTCGCAACGCTGCCCTGGGCTGCGGGCGTGCGCAACGTGGTGGTGACGGAGAAAGACGCCGTCAAGCTGGCGCCCGAGCGCATCGACCTCGAGCGACCGGCGACCGCCGTGTGGGTCGCGCCGCTAGACTTCGAGCCCGAAGCGGCCCTGTGGGCCGAACTCGACGCCGCGCTGGCGGCACTGCCTGCGGCACCGCGCCGCGAAGGAGGCTCATGGACACCCGATTGATGGACCTGCTGGTCTGCCCCATTTGCAAAGGGCCGCTCACGCATGTGCGCGAAGCCGGCGAGTTGCAGTGCGCCGCCGACCGCCTGGCCTTCGCCATTCGCGACGGCATCCCGGTCTTGCTCGAGAGCGAAGCGCGCGCGCTCGACGAGCCGAGCACGGCGCCCGCACCGCTCTCGCCCACGCCGTGAGCTTCACCGTCCTGATCCCGGCACGTCTGGGGTCGAGCCGCCTGCCCGACAAGCCGCTGGCCGACATCGGCGGGCTGCCGATGGTGGTGCGGGTGGCGCGCCGTGCCGCTTTAAGCACGGCACGCGTGGTGGTGGTGTGCGCCGACGACGAGCGCATCGTCGCGGCCTGCAGAGCGCATGGCGTGCAGGCGCTCCTCACGCGCAACGACCATGCCAGCGGCAGCGACCGCCTGGCCGAAGCCTGCGGCCTGCTCGGCCTGCCCGGCGAGACCGTCGTGGTCAACGTACAGGGCGACGAGCCGCTGGTCGAGCCCGCACTCATTGACGCTTGTGCCGACCTGCTGGCGCACCAGCGCGACTGCGTCATGAGCACCGCCGCGCACCCGATCGAAAGCGCCGCCGAGTTTGCCGACCCCAACGTGGTCAAGGTGATCTGCGACCGCCTCGGGCGCGCGCTCCTGTTCTCGCGCGCGCCGCTGCCCTGGTGGCGCGACGGCTATGCCGCGGGCCTCTCGCCGGCCACCGTGCTGGGCACGCCTGCGCCGCTGCGTCACATCGGCCTGTACGCCTACCGCGCGGACTTCCTGCAGCGCTACGCAAGGCTCGAACCGGCGCCGATCGAGTTGCTCGAATCGCTCGAGCAACTGCGCGTGCTTTGGCATGGCGAGCGCATTGCGGTGCATGTGAGCGCAACGCGCCCGGCGCCCGGCGTGGACACGCCGGCAGACCTGCAGCGCGTGCGCGCGATCGTCGCCGCCGAGGGCTAAACGGCGCGCCCGGCAAGCACCGGCCCGGACCCACGGGCGACGCGCATTGGCCTCGAAGAGCGCGTGTTATTCTCGTTTTCAACTGCCACCTGGCACCCTTTAAAAGCCGCGGCGCGGGGCGCCTCGGCGACCCACCAGAAGGACGAGGACCCGCGATGAGATTGATCCTGTTGGGCGCGCCCGGCGCCGGCAAGGGCACCCAGGCCGCGTTCATTTGCCAGCGCCATGGCATCCCGCAAATCTCGACCGGCGACATGCTGCGCGCGGCGGTGAAGGCCGGCACACCGCTCGGCGTGGCGGCCAAGAAGGTGATGGACAGCGGCGCGCTGGTCGGCGACGACATCATCATCGGCCTCGTGAAAGAACGCATTGCAGAGGCCGACTGCACCAACGGCTTCCTGTTCGACGGCTTCCCGCGCACCATCGCGCAGGCCGACGCCGTCAAGGCGGCCGGCGTCAAGCTCGACGTCGTGCTCGAGATCGACGTCCCCGACGCCGCCATCATCCTGCGCATGAGCGGGCGGCGCGTGCACCCAGCATCGGGGCGCACCTACCACCTGCTGCACAACCCGCCCAAGACCGAGGGCCTGGACGACGCCACCGGCGAGCCGCTGATCCAGCGCGACGACGACCGCGAAGCGACGGTGCTCAAGCGCCTGCAGGTCTACCACGACCAGACGCGGCCGCTGGTCGACTACTACATGCGCTGGGCCGCCAGCGGCGACAAGAGCGCACCACGCTGCGAAAAAATATCCGGCCTGGGCAGCGTCGACGACATCACCGAGCGCGCCCTGGCCGCGCTCGGTTAAAACAGGAATCTTTCATGGACATCGCAGGCAAGGTTTTCATCGTCACCGGCGGCGCTTCGGGCCTGGGTGAAGGCACGGCGCGCATGCTCGCTCGCGAAGGTGCCACCGTCGTGGTGGCCGACCTGCAGATCGAGAAAGGCCAGGCCGTCGCCAGCGAGATCGGCGGCGCTTTCGTTGCATGCGACGTCTCGAGCGAAGCCGACGGGCTGGCCGTGGTCGCCAAGGCGCAGTCGCTGGGCAAGCTCATGGGTCTGGTCAACTGCGCGGGCATCGCCCCGGCCATCAAGACCGTCGGCAAGGAGGGCGCACACCCGCTCGCCGTGTTCACCAAGACCTTGATGGTCAACCTCGTCGGCAGCTTCAACATGATCCGCCTGGCCGCCGCGGCGATGAGCGCCAACGAGCCCGAGCCGACCGGCGAGCGCGGCGTGCTCATCTCCACCGCCTCGGTCGCCGCCTACGACGGCCAGATCGGCCAGGCCGCCTACTCCGCCAGCAAGGGCGGCGTGGTCGGCATGACCTTGCCGATCGCGCGCGACCTCGCCCGCAGCGGCATTCGCAACATGACCATCGCGCCGGGCATCTTCGGCACGCCCATGTTGTTTGGCATGCCCCAGGAGGTGCAAGACGCACTCGCCGCAAGCGTGCCCTTCCCCTCGCGACTGGGCACGCCGGCCGACTACGCCAAGCTCGTGCACCAGATCGTTACCAACGAAATGCTCAACGGCGAGGTCATTCGCCTCGACGGCGCCATTCGTCTCGCGCCGCGCTGACACGGGCCAGCGCCAAGCGGTGCGCGCCCACGCGGGTTTTGTTCTCGCGCTGACGCTGGCGCTGGCGTGTAGCGCCTGCAGCACCGCGACGCCGCAAGCAGGCTCGGTGCAGGCCACTGCGCCGCACGCGTCTGCACAGCTCGAGCCGCCGCGCCCGCCCGAGCAAGCCAGCGGCTACGCGCCAAAACCCCTGCAGCGCTTCACGCGCGAGGCGGTTGTCGCCGCCCACCCGCTGGCTGCCGAAGCGGGCGCGCGCATGCTGCGCGAAGGCGGCTCGGCGCTCGGCGCGGCGGTGGCCGCACAGATGGTGCTCGGCTTGGTCGAACCGCAGTCCAGCGGCATCGGCGGGGGCGCCTTCTTGCTGCACTGGGACGGCGAGCGCGTGCGCGCCTACGACGGCCGCGAGACCGCGCCGGCAGCGGTCGACGACACGCTTTTCCTCGGCCCTCAGGGCACGCCGCTGGCCTTTGAGGCCGCGGCCGTGGGCGGCCGTGCGGTCGGCGTGCCGGGACTGCTGCGCATGCTCGAGTTGGCTCACCTCGCCCACGGCCGCCTGCCCTGGGCGCGGCTGTTCGAGCCGGCGATCGAGCTGGCCGAGCAAGGCTTCGCCGTCGGGCCGCGGCTGCACGCCCTGCTCGAAGGCGACACCGCCCTGCGCCAAGACCGGCTCGCACGGGCGCTTTACTACCGCGACGACGGCCGCGCCCAGCCGGTGGGCACGCTGCTGCGCAATCCCGAGTACGCGGCCGCGCTCGCGCTGGTGGCTCGGCACGGTGCAAGTGCCCTGCACGAAGGGCCGCTCGCCCAGGCGATCGTGGCGGCCGTGCACGGCCACGCCGCCAACCCGGGCCGGCTCTCGCTGGCCGACATGGCCGGCTACCGGGCTCTCGCGCGCGAGCCGCTCTGCCACGACTGGCGGCGCTTTCGGCTCTGCGGCATGCCGCCGCCGTCGTCCGGCGCGCTGGTGGTGGGCCAAATTCTCGGCCTCCTCGAGCGCCTGCCCGCCGCCGCCGCCGAGCACCGAGAGGGCATGCCGAGTGTCGACTTCGTTCACCGCTACAGCGAAGCCGCTCGCCTGGCCTATGCCGACCGCGAGCACCACGTCGCCGACCCGGCCTTTGCGGCACCGCCGCTGGGCCGCTGGGAGAGCCTGCTGGACGCCGATTACCTGGACGCGCGAGCCCGGCTGGTCGGGCCGCGTGCGCGGCCCGAAGCGTCGCACGGCATGCCCGGGCAAAGCGCCGACGAGCCGCCGGCCATGCAGGCTGCGGCAACGGAACTGCCTGCCACCACGCACCTCTCGGTGGTCGATGCCGCAGGCCATGCCGTCGCCCTCACCGCCTCGATCGAGGCGCAGTTCGGCGCACGGCTGATGGTCAACCGCGGCGCGGGCCTGGCCGGTGGCTTCTTGCTCAACAACCAACTGACCGACTTCAGTTTCGTTGCGCGCGTGGCCACGACAGGGCTCGCCAGCAACCGCGCCGAACCCGGCAAGCGCCCGCGCTCGAGCATGG
>JANONH010000152.1:0-1721 GCA_031420735.1 Methylibium sp. | reverse complement strand
CGCCAAAGCCCAGCCCGGCTTCAATCGCATGGCCAAAGGTGTGGCCGAAATTCAGGATCGCGCGCAAGCCGAAGTCACGCTCGTCCTGCGCTACCACCCTGGCCTTGATTTCGCAACTGCGCTTGACGGCATGGGCCAGCGCGGTCTTGTCGCGCGCCTTCAGCGCATCGAGGTTGGCTTCGATCCAGCCGAGAAAGCCGGCGTCGGCGATCGGCCCGTACTTGATGACCTCGGCCAGCCCGGCGACGAGCTCGCGTTGCGGCAGGCTGTCGAGCGTGTCGAGGTCGGCGACGACGCGCAGCGGCTGGTTGAACACGCCGATCATGTTCTTGCCGAGCGGGTGGTTGATCGCGGTCTTGCCGCCGACCGAGGAATCGACCTGCGCCAGCAGCGTCGTCGGCACCTGCACGTACGGCACGCCGCGCATGTAGCAGGCAGCGGCGAAGCCGGTCATGTCACCGATCACGCCGCCACCGAGCGCGAACAGCACGGTCTTGCGGTCGCAGCCGCGCGCCAGCAGGTGGTCGAAGATCAGGTTCAGCGTCGTCCAGTCCTTGTGCGCTTCGCCGTCGGGCAGCAGCACGGTGCGGAGCTGGGCGTAGTGCGGCGCCAGCGCGGCGCGCAGCGCGTCGCCGTGCAGGGCGTCGACGGTGACGTTGCTGACGACCACCGCATGCGCCGCGCGCGGCAGGCCTGCCCAGGCTTCGGGCCGCTGCAACAGGCCGGACTGGACCAGGATGTCGTAGCGCGCGTCGGGGGTGACGACCTCCACCCGCGCCGGTGCGGTGACAAGGGCGGGGGCAGGGGCAGAGGTAGAACTGCGGGCGGCGGGCGGGGCGGTGGCTGCGCTCATGGTGCCCAGTTTACGGTGCGGCCCCGGCGCGCCCCGGCGTGCCGGGCCTGGGCCTCAATGCGGCGCAGGCGGCGGGCGGTCGATGGTCGAAGGCACCAGGCCCGGGTCGACCAGACCGGCCAGTTCCAGCTGCATGAGCACCATGCCGGTCAGGGCCGAAACCGAGGGCCGCGCCGATTCGACGACGAAGTGCGCCGTGCGCCGGTACAGCGGGTCGCGCTCGCGGTGCAGCTCACGCAACTTGCGCAGGGGGTCGGGCACCTGCAGCAGCGGCCGATGGGTGTCGTTGCGCAGGCGCCGGAACAGTTCTTCAGGCGTGCTGCGCAGGTAGAAGACATGGCCGCGCGAATGCAGCGCATCGCGGTTGGACGGCCGCAGCACGGCGCCGCCGCCGGTGGCGAGCAACTGACCAGGGCGCTGCGTGAGGTCGGCGATGACGTCCTGCTCGACATCGCGGAAACGCTCTTCGCCATGGGCAGCGAAGAATTCGCGGATCGGCATGCCGATGCGGCGTTCGATCTCGGCGTCGGTGTCGGCGAACTGCAGCCCGAGCTGCCGTGCCAGGTGGCGCCCGACCGTGGACTTGCCACAGCCGGGCATGCCGACCAGGGAAATACTCAGGGGCAAGCGCGGAAGCCTGTAGGGACCGGGTCAGTAGAGACAAACTGTGTGTAAGGGGTGACTAGACCGCTCGGCGAGCGGAAGCTCACAGTTATGGTGCCACTCGTAGTGCCGACGGCGAAGCTGTAGTTGATAGCTGCACTCGTGGGGACGCTTGAACTGGGTACCGGTGAACCACCGGCTACAGATACGGACAGCCCTTGCGTTCCAGCGACCGAAATCGTCGTACCCGCCGCCATCGGGTTAA
>JANONH010000151.1:0-3822 GCA_031420735.1 Methylibium sp. | reverse complement strand
AAAGCGCCCGCTTGCACTGGGAGTACATGGGCAGGAGCGAGCCACGCATCGCCGCCATCGACTGGCCATAAAAACAGGCGCGCACGCGTTTACAAACACAGCAGCGCTTTTTGCCCATCATTGGGTTCTTGCTTAAATGCTAGAGCCCGCAACTCGAAGCCCGTGGCTGACTCCAATAAAAGCACGGACTTGAAGCCGGCGCCGGTGAGGAGGGCGCCAAGTGATTTGGCGGTAAAGCCGCACTTGTGCGCGTAGAAATCGACGCCGGAGCTTTCAATCTGCTTGCCCCATCCGTAGAAAACATCGTGCGCCATGATGGGGCCGGCGCCCGACTCGTAAAGCACGTCGTCGATGTCCATTCCCGTATTCGCCATGTGCCCGACGACGGCCTTCATGTCCGGCACGCGGATCTCGGCAAAACCGTCGGACTTGAGAACATGCATGAAGCCTGCGAGGACCTTGGCGGCATCGTGCCGGAAGTAATGCTCGAGGTTGTGCGAGCAATAGACCGCATCGAATTGCTCCGGGTTCAGCCGGATTAAATCGCGCGCGTCCTGCACGATGTCGGTGTCCGGACTTGGCGCAATGTCGAGCAGCAAGTGTTCCCAGGTGCGGTAATGCTCGGGAATCGGAATCTGCTTGTTACCGCCGCCGACGTTCAGGACGCGCGGGCCCTGCGGAGCCGGCAACGCACTGGTGGCGGTCGGCCCGCTGGGGTCGCCCTTTGCGCTTGATCCGCCAGACAGAATGCCCTTCAAAAGTCGAGTAAGGACCATGATGAATTCCAAAGATGGCTTGAGCGGATGCGCCCAGTGAAAGCATTGTCGCTTTTGGGTGGCCCGCCTGGGGGTGCGGTGAGCGGGCGTGCCGCGCTCGCCCCACACCCCGAGTCGCGCCGCCTGCAGATGTTGCGCAAAGCGCGGCGCGAGCGGCGAGGCCCGCCGTGTCGCAAGAGCCGCACGGCGCGGGCGAAATAGCCGTCTTCGCTACTGAAGTACATAGCCCAGGTTCACGAAAGGCTCGGCCGCCAGCGGGTCGACTGTGATCGGTTCTCGGAACGCGGCGGCGGCCTCGTCGAGCCTGCCCTGCGCAAGCAAGGCATTGCCGGACGGGTGCGCTGCACCGGGGCGACCGGCTGCGTGCGGTCGCGCGGCATTTACTGGCGGCAAGGTTTGCGAGCGCGACAGTAGCCGCAAGAGGCGAGCGAGCATGGGCCGAATTTTGGCGGCTGTGCACGGCGACAATTCGACGCATCCGACCCAAATGCAGTGGCCACGCATGACCTTCAAACTTTCCGTCGGGAGCGTGGGCCTCGACAGTGCTCGAATAATCGCAGAGGTGCCGACCTTCGTTGCGAGGCAGGGCCACCGCAGCATCCAGCCGAGTCGCACTTCCGCACTTTATTGCCTATGAGAGGACGCGCTTCGTCGTTCATCCTTGCAGCGCCTGCCGCGCTCGTGCTGCCGCTGATGCTATCGCCTGCGGTCGTGCCGGACTCGGTGTTCATCAATCAGCTTGCGGCGTTGGCGGGTTGGGGGCTGTGGCTACTGCTTGCGCCAATGCCGGCGTTTGCTGCGCCCTGCCTGCCGGCCTGGGCCGCCACGGCAGGAGCGCTCCTTCTGGCTTTTTTCGCCAGCCGCTTACACGGCCTCGGCCAAGGTGGCGCCGCGCTCGTCATCGGCGCCGCAGTTCCCGTCCTCTGGGCCGGTGTTCGCAGCGGCGCGGTCGAAGGCAAGGCCTTCGCCTGGGCGTTTTGGCTCGCGGGGGTCGGCAGCGTCGTCGTCGCGCTGGTCCAGTACTTCATGCCCTCGCTCGCCGACGGCTGGCTGGTGGCGCTGAACGGTTCGCCCGGGCGCGCGGTGGGCAACTTGCGCCAGCCCAATCATCTTGCGACTGCGCTCTTGTGCGCCATCGTCATGACGGCCTGGCTGTGGCAGGCCGGGCAACTCAGGGCCGGCGCGGCGGCGGCTTCCATCGGGCTGATGGTGCTGGCGGTGGTGCTCAGTGCTTCGCGCACGGGCGCCCTGTCGCTGGGTGTGCTCCTGCTGTGGGCCATTGCCGACCGCAGCCTGCCGCGCTCGGCGCGCTGGACCTTGGCGGCCGCGCCGCTCTTGTATCTGCTCTTCTGGGGCGCCCTGGGGGCTCACGCCGCCGCGGCGGCGACGCCGTTCTACGGTGCCGCGCGGCTCGAGGTCGGTGCGGACATCAGCAGCTCACGCTTTGCCATCTGGCGCAACGCGCTGACGCTTGTTTCACAGCAGCCCTGGGGCGGTGTGGGCTGGGGCAACTTTAATTTCGCCTGGACCTTCACGCCGTTTCCCGATCGACCGGTGGCCTTCTTCGACCACACCCACAACCTGCCGCTGCAGTTGGCTGTGGAGCTGGGGCTGCCCGCGACCGCGCTGGTGCTCGGGCTCCTGGCTTGGGCCATCTGGCAGGCGCGCCATGCGTGGAGCGCGGCAGGGGCAGGTGCTGGCGCCGAGCGGCCAGTGCGAGCGGCCTTCGTCATGCTGGCCGTGTTGGCGATGCACAGCCTGCTCGAATACCCGCTCTGGTATGCCTACTTCTTGCTGCCTGCGGCGTGGGCGCTGGGTCTGTTTCTCGGCGCGGCCCCAAGGCTTGCGCCGCTCGGTGGCGCCGCGCGGGGCGGCGTGCGCTTCATGCCGTGGGCGTGGCGCCTGGTCGGTGCGTCGATGTTGCTGGGCTCGGCCTATGCCGCCTGGGACCACCTGCGGATCGAGGCCATCTTTGCTCCGGCGTCCTCGAGCGGGCCACTGGACCTGCGCATTGCCGAAGGCCGCAAGAGCGTGCTGTTCGGTCACCACGCCGACTATGCGGCGGTGACGGTCGATGGCGCCACCCCGGCGCTCGCCACGTTCCGTCGGCCCCTGCACCAGCTCATCGACGTGCGCCTGCTCATCGCCTACATCCAGGCACTCAAGGCGCATGGGCGGGACGGCGAGGCGCTTTATGCGGCGCAGCGGCTGCGCGAATTTCGGCGCGCCGATGCCCAGGAGTTCTTCAAGGACTGCGGGCGCACGGAGCCGGCTCCACCGTTCCAGTGCAACGAGCAGCCGGTGCGGCTGCAATGGCGCGACCTCGAGCCCTGACGCACGGCGCCTTGGGGTGCCTGCATGCCTGCATGCCTGTCTGCGATGCCTGCGATGCGCAATGGCTTGGCAGTGAGAGGAACAAAGGCGGTCTGGCTTGGCCTTGCCAAAAGCGCCGCCCTTTGCGACCAAGCCAGCCGCGCGCCGGCCTCTCGTGCCAGCGATTCAGCCCGGCTCGGCGGTGAACACCCCCGACTTGCCGCCCTGCTTCTCAAGCAGGCGCACGCCGTCGATCACCATTCCGCGGTCCACCGCCTTGCACATGTCGTAGATGGTCAGCAGGCCGATCTGCACCGCAGTGAGCGCCTCCATTTCCACGCCGGTCTGGCCCAGCGTTTCGGCGGTGACGCGGCAGTGCACGCACGCCCGGGCGGGGTCGAGTTCGAATTCGACCGCCACGCGCGTGAGCGGCAGCGGGTGGCACAGCGGGATCAGCTCCGCGGTGCGCTTGGCGGCCTGGATTGCCGCAATGCGCGCCACGCCGATCACGTCGCCCTTCTTGGCGCTTCCCTCTGCAATGAGTTGCAGCGTCTGGGCCCGCATGCCGATGCGGCCGGTGGCCACCGCGATGCGGTGCGTGACGGCCTTGGCGCCCACGTCCACCATGTGGGCTTGGCCGTGGCTGTCGAAATGCGTGAAAGTGGGCGAGTCGGGAGGCGGATTCATGAGCGGCTGCAGCAGGCGGGTCGCGGGCTGGGGCATCATAGTGTGC
>JANONH010000150.1:0-2446 GCA_031420735.1 Methylibium sp. | reverse complement strand
GCCGGCCGGGCGCACACCGCAAGCCGTGCCCTGAAGCGCCGTTGCGGCGCGGCTGTGAAGACGCTCGCAGGCCACTGCAGCGCGGGGCTCAGGCGTCAGGAGTCGCTGCGTTCCTCGGCCACGATCTGCCGGCGCAGGGCTTCGAGTTCTCGCAGGCGCGCCTCCACAACCGACGCCTCGATCACGTCGGCGCCGGTGGCGGTGGCTGCCAGGCGCTGCACCGCGCGCAAGCGCTCGATGGCGCCCGTGACGTCGCCCGAGGCCGAACGGGCTTCGGCCTCGGCGCGTACCGACTGAAGGCGCTGGCCCGAGCGCACCCAGAGTTGCGCAAGGCTTCCCCAGGCCAGGGCATCGGCGGGGCGGTTGGCCACCCAGGTCTGCAAGCGCTCGCGCGAGCGCCGCACGGCATCGGCCGGAGCGCCGGCCAGCAGGGCGTGCTGGGCCTGCGCCAGAAGCAAAGGTCGCGACGTGCTGCCGCCGGGCGCCGCGAGCAGGGCTTGCAGCAAGACACCGGCACGCGCGGCGTCGCCGCGCGTGAGCAGGACTTGCAGCGCCAACTGGTCGAGCATCGTGGCCGCGGCCGGCTCAGCCGCCACCAAGGGGCGCGCCGCGGCGACCGAGGCCTCGGCGCGCGCGAAGTCGCGCCGCAGCAGCGAGGCGAGGGCGCTGGCGTAGAGCACAGCGAGCTTGTCGGCCGACGTCGCCACATCGGCCGCCGCGGCCGATGCCTGCAAGGCCGGCAAGGCGGGCGCGGGCTCGAAATCCTGCACGCGCTGCAGGCTGCCTTCGCGCGGGTCCATCAGCACGCGGGCGCGGGCGCGCACCATGGCGTAGCGCAGCGGCCTGCCGGCGGTCGGCGCCGCGGCCCCGGAGACACCCAGACGGGAGCGCGCCTCGCCGATGCGCTCGCTGGTGAGCGGGTGTGAGCGCAGGTAGGGGAAGTTCTGGTTGTCGTTCAGGCGCGAAGCGACTTGCAGCCGCTCGAACATCGCCGCCATGCCGCTGGGCGCATGGCCGGCGCCGGTGAGAATGCCGAAGCCCACGCGGTCGGCCTCGCGTTCGAAGTCGCGCGTGTAATTGAGCTGGCCTTGCACGGCCACCGCCTGCCCGCCCGTGATGAGCGCCTGGGCCGCTTCGGGGCTGCGACTGGCCGCCAGCACGCCCAAAATGAGCCCGGCCAGCCCAACCAGCGAGCTGGTCTTGCCGGCGCCCACGCTGCGCGCGATGTGCCGCTGGGTGACGTGCGACAACTCATGCGCCAGCACCGAAGCAAGCTCGTCGGGCGCGGTCGTCATGGCCACGAGCCCGAGATGCACACCGACGAAGCCACCCGGCAAGGCGAAGGCGTTGACGGTGCGGTCGCGCACCATGAACAGCTCCCAAGCGAAACGCTCGTCGAGCTCGGCAGGAATGTCGCCGCGCGCACGCGCGGCAGCGATGAGGCCGCCCCAGAGTTGCTGCAAGTACTCGAGCAGCACCGGGTCGTCGAGGTAGTCGGGGTCGCGCCGGATGTCGCGCATGATGCGCTCGCCCAGGCGTCGCTCGCTGGCCACCGAGAAGTCTTCGGAGGCGGAGTCGCCCAGCGACGGCAGGGCGTTGCGGGTGTCGGGCGCGGCTTGGGCGTAGAGCGGCGGGGCGCCGCTGGGCAGGGCCAGCAAAAATGCGAGGGCGAGGGCGCTCGGGCGGCGCCAGCGCGGCGGCGCAAGACCGCTAGAGAGCTTGTTGCGCAAGGCCTTAGAACCCGTCGAATGGGGCATGGCCCACCACGCTGCCGTTGGTGTCGATCAAGGCCACCCAATCGGTGCTGCGCGACATCATCGGCAGGAATTCGAGTTGCTCGGCTGGCAGGCCGGTGGCGGCCACGTACTTCGCCAACTCAGCGCTGCGTGAGGGGTAGCGGCGCTGCAACTCGGCAAGCGGTTTGCCAGCTTGCGCCATGAGCGCAGCGGTGCGCTCGGCGGGGAGCCAGAACTGCGGGCGCATGCCGAGGTCGACGCCGGCCAGAGCGAAGTCGATGGCCTCGAGCTGCTCGCTCGGACTGGGCTTGCGCGTCGCCAACAGATGCACGCCACGCCATGGCAACTGGCGCCACTCGGCCGGGGCTAGGCTCAGGTCGGCCTCGGCCAGGTCAATGGCGCGCACGACGCGCAGCCGATCGACCTCGAGCGCGGCCACCACCGGACGCACGGTGTAGCTCGTGTAGAGACCGTAGCCCAAGCCGGCCAACTGCAGCGCGCAGACCACCGCGAGATCGCGCACCAGCTCGCTTCGCGGCTTGCGGCGGTCGAACACGGCAAAGGTAATAAGCGGCCCAAGCACCACATCGACCGCCACCACAATGAAGAACAGCTCGCGACCGCCGGAGATTTCTCGGTAGGGCATGGGGTACCACAGGCCAAACACCAGCAGCGCGGCCAAGCCCGCGACCCCCGCACTCAGCGCCAGG
>JANONH010000149.1:0-4579 GCA_031420735.1 Methylibium sp. | reverse complement strand
GTCTATGAAGGCGCGGTGACGAAAATCCTCGACTTCGGCGCGCTCATCAACATCCTGCCCGGCAAGGACGGCCTGCTGCACATCAGCCAGATCGCGCACCAGCGGGTCGAGAAGGTCGAAGACTTCCTCACCGAGGGCCAGGTGGTCAAGGTGAAGGTGCTCGAGACCGACGAGAAGGGCCGCATCAAGCTGTCCATGAAGGCGCTGCTCGAGCGGCCCGAAGGTTTCGTGGAAGAGGAGCGCCCGCGTCGCGATTTCGGCGACCGCGGTGACCGCGGTGGGCGGGGCGGCGACCGCGGCGGACGCGGCGGTGAGCGCGGCGACCGTGGGCCCCGCCCCGAGCGCTCCGAGCGCCCGGCCGAGCGCAGCGAGCCGGCTGCCAGCCAGCCCGCAGACGCCGGCCACGGCGGCAACGACACGCCGCGCGGCAGCGAGTGAGGCGGCCGGAGCGGCCCCCGGCCGCTCCCTCGCACTGCACCAGTATTCGTCATGCAAGCCATCGAGATTTCCAAGCCCGGCGGACCGGAGGTGTTGCGCCTGGTGCAGCGCGCCGAGCCGGTGGCGCGCGCCGGTGAATTGCTCATCGACGTCGGCGCTTCGGGCGTGAACCGCCCCGACCTCCTGCAGCGCTCGGGTGCCTACCCTCCGCCGCCGGGGGCTTCGGACCTGCCCGGCCTCGAAGTGGCGGGGCGCATCGTCGGCGGCGACGCTGGCGAGCTGGCCGCGGCCGGCTTCGAGATGGGTGAGCGCGTCTGCGCGCTCACCAACGGTGGCGGCTACGCCGAGCGCTGCGTCGCACCCATCGGCCAGACGCTGCCGGTGCCGGCTGGCTTCACCGACGAGCAGGCTGCAAGCCTGCCGGAAACCTTTTTCACCGTCTGGCTCAATGTCTTCGAGCGCGCCCACCTGCAGCCGGGCGAAACCCTGCTGGTGCAGGGTGGTTCGAGCGGCATCGGCGTGGCGGCGATTCAGCTTGCGCGGGCGTTGGGCTCGCGCGTGTTCGTGACCGTGGGCAGTGCGGCCAAGGCCGAAGCCTGCCGCCGTCTCGGCGCCGAGCTGGCCATCGACTACAAGACCCAGGACTTCGTTGCCGAAGTCGAGCGCGCCACCGAAGGCCGCGGCGTCGACGTGATCCTCGACATGGTGGCCGGCGCCTACGTGGCGCGCGAGATCGCCTGCCTGGCCGACGACGGCCGCCTGGCGATCATCGCCGTGCAAGGCGGCGTGTGCGCCGAGTTCGATGCCGGCGTGCTGCTTCGGCGGCGGCTCAGCATCGGCGGCTCCACGCTGCGCCCGCGCAGCGCGGCGGTCAAGGCCGCCGTCGCGCGCGCCCTCAGGGCCCGCGTGTGGCCGCTGATCGAGCAGGGCCGCGTGCGCGCGGTGATCCACCAGACCTTCCCCGCGGCCGAAGCCGCCGCCGCGCACGCGCTCATGCACTCGAGCGAGCATGTCGGCAAGATCGTGCTGAAGTGGTGAATTCGATGCAGACGAGAAAGCACACGCCATGAGCCCCGTTCGAAGAAAACTCGTGGTCGGAAACTGGAAGATGCACGGCAGCCACGCCGCCAACGAAGCGCTGCTTGAAGCGCTCAAGTCGGCCGGGCCGCTTGCGTGCGATGCGGCCGTCTGCGCGCCTTACCCCTATCTGGCCCAGGCGGCCGAGCGGCTGGCGCGCTCGCCCATCGCCTGGGGCGCCCAGGATTGCTCGGCGCACGAGCAGGGCGCCTACACCGGCGAGGTGTCGGCTGCGATGCTCGCCGACTTCGGCTGCCGCTACGTGCTGGTGGGCCACTCCGAGCGCCGCGCGCTGCATGCCGAGAGCGACCAGTCGGTGGCCGACAAAGCCCAGGCGGCTCTCGCCAAAGGCGTGACGCCGATCGTTTGCGTGGGCGAGACCCTGGCGCAGCGCGAGGCGGGCGACACCGAAACCGTGGTCAAGCGCCAACTCTCCGCGGTGATCCACACACTGGGCCATTGCGCCTCGGAAATGGTCGTCGCCTACGAGCCGGTTTGGGCCATTGGCACCGGGCGCACTGCCACGCCCGAGCAGGCGCAGGCGGTGCACGCGCTGCTGCGCGCCCAGTTGCTGGCGGCCTCGCCGCACGGCGCGGGCATGCGCCTGCTTTACGGCGGCAGCGTCAAGCCGGCCAATGCCGGCGAGCTGTTCGCGCAGGCCGACATCGACGGCGGTCTGATTGGCGGCGCGTCGCTGGTGGCGGCAGAATTTTTGGCCATTTGCCGCGCCGGCCTTCGGGCTGAGCGGGCTGCTTAGGCTGCACGCAATGAATTCGACAAAGACAAACACGGGGTTTTCGAAATGCAATTGATGTTGACGGTGATCGTGGTGCTGCAGATCCTGACCGCGCTGGTCATGATCGGCCTGGTGCTCATTCAACACGGCAAGGGCGCCGACATGGGCGCTTCCTTTGGCAGCGGTGCATCGGGCAGCCTGTTCGGCGCCACCGGCAGTGCCAACTTCCTGTCGCGCTCCACCGGGGTGTGCGCAGCGGTGTTTTTTGCCTGCACCTTGGCGCTGGCTTACTTCGGCAATCTACCCGGCGGCGCCATGCCTGCTGGGACGAGCATTCTCGAGCGCTCGGCCGTGCCCGCATCCGCCCCCGGCGGCGCGGCTTCGGGCGCGGCGCAAATTCCTGGCGGCGGGCCGGCTTTGCCGGCCGCTTCGGTCGCGCTGCCGGTGCCGTCGGCGCCGCCCGCTTCGGGCGCCGCGCAGATCCCGACGCAATAAGGCGCAGGCGCGTTTGGCGCCTGCGCGCTGGGCCTTGCGCCCAGTGCTGAGCAAGCGCGGGCGCTGCATTTCCTGCAAGCTCAGAAACTCATCCCCGCGCACACGATGTGCGGACTCTTTGACGCTAGAATTTCCGGCTGTTCGGTGAGCGACTCCTCATGCAAGCCGAAGCCAAAGAAGCACCGAAGTTGCTGCGATTTGCTGCGATGTCGGTGCAAAGCGCTCGTGGTGGAATTGGTAGACACGCTATCTTGAGGGGGTAGTGGCGAAAGCTGTGCGAGTTCGAGTCTCGCCGAGCGCACCACCTGGATTTTTTAGACCTGCTCCGTGCGTGCTGCAAGCTGAAGCGGCTCCTGCGCACGCACCACGGACGGGTCGCTGTGACACCCAGCGAATCCCCGCATCGTTTAAACCAAGCACCGATGAGCCTCGAGTCCTACCTGCCGGTGATCCTGTTCATCCTCGTGGGCGCCGCTGTCGGCATCGTGCCCCAGTTGATCGGTTTCGCCCTCGGGCCCAACCGGCCCGACGCGGACAAGAACTCGCCCTACGAATGCGGCTTCGAAGCCTTTGAGGACGCGCGCATGCAGTTCGACGTGCGCTACTACCTCGTTGCCATCCTGTTCATTTTGTTCGACCTCGAAATCGCCTTTCTCTTCCCATGGGCGATCACCCTCAAGGAGATCGGTGCAACCGGCTTCTGGGCCATGATGCTGTTTCTCGGCATCCTGGTCGTGGGCTTTGTCTACGAGTGGAAAAAAGGCGCACTGGATTGGGAATGAGAACGCCCCTCGAGCGACCCATGGGTTGGCCGCATCGCGACGGTGATGCGGCGCGGTGCGCCGCCCGCACGCTGCGCTTTCACTGGAACTAAAGAGCCGAGTATGGGCATCGAAGGCGTCTTCAAGGAGGGGTTCATGACCACCTCCGCCGACACGTTGATCAACTGGTCCAAGACCGGCTCGCTCTGGCCCATGACCTTTGGCCTGGCCTGCTGCGCCGTGGAGATGATGCATGCGGGCGCCGCCCGCTACGACATCGACCGCTTCGGCATGCTGTTTCGTCCGAGCCCGCGCCAGAGCGACCTCATGATCGTCGCCGGCACGCTGTGCAACAAGATGGCGCCGGCCCTGCGCAAGGTCTACGACCAGATGGCCGAGCCGCGTTGGGTCATCAGCATGGGCTCCTGTGCCAATGGCGGCGGCTACTACCACTACAGCTACTCGGTGGTGCGTGGCTGCGACCGCATCGTCCCGGTGGACGTGTACGTGCCCGGCTGCCCGCCCACGGCCGAGGCGCTGCTCTACGGCGTGATGCAGTTGCAGTCGAAAATTCGGCGCGACAACACCATCGCGCGCTGACGCGCCTTGCCGGAACGCCCGTGTCGATGACGCCCCACTACAAGCTCGATGTCCTGCAGCCCGCGCTCGTGCGCCGGCTCGGAGACCGGGTGAAGTCACTGGTGCGCGAGCGCGGCGAATTGACCCTGACGGTCGCCGCCGCCGATTACGCCGCCACCTGTCTGCTGCTGCGCGACGACCCGGCACTGAAGTTCGAGCAGATGATGGACCTCTGCGGTCTGGACTACTCTGCTTACCGCGACGGCGCTTCGCCCAAGGCCGAGGGCCCGCGCTTTTGCGTCGTGCTGCACCTGCTCTCGCTCAGCCTGAACTGGCGGCTGCGGGTGCAGGTGTTCTGCCCCGACGACGACCTGCCCATGGTGGCGTCGGTCAACGACATCTGGAGCGCGGCCAACTGGTTCGAGCGCGAGGCCTTCGACCTCTTCGGCATCGTCTTCGAGGGCCACGCCGACCTGCGGCGCATCCTCACCGA
>JANONH010000148.1:0-1604 GCA_031420735.1 Methylibium sp. | reverse complement strand
CGGCATCCACGCCGGCCAGATGCACCAGTTGCTGACCTACCTGGGCGACGACGTGGTGCTGCAGTTCGGCGGCGGCACCATCGGCCACCCGATGGGCATTCAGGCGGGGGCCACGGCCAACCGCGTGGCGCTCGAGACCATGGTGATGGCCAGAAACGAAGGCCGCGACATCTGGAACGAAGGCCCGCAGATCCTGAAGGACGCCGCCAAGTGGTGCTCGCCGCTCAAGGCCGCGATCGACACCTGGGGCGACATCAGCTTCAACTACGAATCGACCGACACCGCCGACTTCGTGCCCACGCCCACCGCGGCTTTCTGAAGGAGACACGACCATGATGACCAACCAGGGCAATCGCGTGACGCAAGGGCAGTTCTCCTACCTGCCCGACCTCACCGACGCGCAGATCACCAAGCAGCTCGAGTACGCGCTCAAGAACGGCTGGGCCGTTGGCGTCGAATACACCGACGACCCGCATCCGCGCAACACCTACTGGGAGATGTACGGCAACCCGATGTTCGACATGAAAGACCCCGCCGCCATCCTGGCCGAGATCAACGCCTGCCGCAAGACCTTCCCGAACCAGTACGTTCGCGTGACGGCGTTCGACTCGGTGCAGGGCGTCGAGTCGCTGCGCATGTCGTATATCGTCAACCGCCCGAAGAACGAACCCGGCTTCGGCCTGGCGCGCCAGGAAACCGAAGGCCGCCAGATCCGTTA
This sequence comes from Methylibium sp., assembly GCA_031420735.1. Lineage (GTDB taxonomy): Bacteria > Pseudomonadota > Gammaproteobacteria > Burkholderiales > Burkholderiaceae_C > Methylibium. The sequence goes on along the minus strand of JANONH010000148.1, from coordinate 886 downwards.
CCGCATTTCTTCCTACGCCACCGACAAGCCCGAAGGCGAGCGTTACTGACCGAGAAAGAAAGCCCCTGCCATGACCGTGCACCGCATCGCCCCGAGCATTTTGTCGGCCGACTTCGCCCGCCTGGGCGAAGAGGTGCGCGACGTCATCGCAGCCGGCGCCGACTGGATCCACTTCGACGTGATGGACAACCATTACGTGCCCAATCTCACCATCGGCCCCGCGGTGGCGCAGGCACTCAAGCCCCACTGCGTGCGCGCCGACGGCTCCAAGGTGCCGCTGGACGTGCACCTCATGGTGCAGCCGGTGGACGCCCTGGCCATGGCCTTCGCCGATGCCGGCGCCGACCTGGTGAGCTTTCACCCCGACGCTTCGCCACACGTTGACCGCACGCTGCAGCTCATCCGCGGTCGCGGCTGCAAGGCGGGGCTGGTGTTCAACCCCGCCACACCGCTCGACGTGCTCGAGTGGACGATCGATCAGCTCGACCTGATCCTGATCATGAGCGTCAACCCCGGCTTTGGCGGCCAGAGCTTCATCGACTCGGCGCTGCGCAAGATCGAAGCCGCGCGCTGGCTCATCGAGCGCAGTGGCCGCGACATCCGCCTCGAGGTCGACGGCGGCATCAAGGCCGACAACATCCGCCGTGTTGCCGACGCCGGGGCCGACACCTTCGTGGCCGGCAGCGCCATTTTCGGCTAGCCTGACTACCGCGCCGTCATCGACGCCATGCGCGCGGAACTGGCGGCCGACGCAGCGCCCGCTGCGGTGCGGGCAGCTTGAGAGGCCGAGCCCGGCGATGAACAGGCCTTACTTCACCGCGGGTGGGGTCGCCGCGGCGCCCGCTGCCACGCCCGCAGCCGCAGCCGCACACGCAGCGACACCCGC
>JANONH010000147.1:0-1583 GCA_031420735.1 Methylibium sp. | reverse complement strand
CGCCGCCGAGAACCTGCGGCGCATCCGCGGCGTCGACGACAAGCACCACCTCACGCTGCTGTGCCGCGACCTGAGCGAGCTGGCCAGCTACGCGCGCGTGGACAACCGGCAGTACCGCCTGCTCAAGCTCGCCACGCCGGGGCCTTTCACGTTCGTGCTCGAAGCGACCAAGGAAGTACCGCGGCGCCTGTCTCACCCGTCGCGGCGCACCATCGGCCTGCGCCTGCCGGACCACGCAGTCACGCAGGCGCTGCTCGCCGCCATGGGCCAGCCGCTGCTCGCCACCACCCTGATCCCGCCCGGCGAAAGCGAACCGCTCAACGACCCCGAAGCGATCCGCACGCGGTTCGAGAGGCAGTTGCAAGCCATCGTCGATGCCGGGGCGTGCAGCGCCCGGCCCACGAGCGTGGTCGACCTCAGCGGCGAGGCGCCGGTGCTGCTGCGCCTCGGGCAAGGCGATCCGCGCAAGCTCGGCCTGAGGGATTGATGCCCCCGTTGCGGCTTCGCCGCTCCACCCAGCGGGCGCCGCTGGCGGCCCGGCGGAGCCAGGGCACGGCAGCTGCAGGAACCGACCGCCTTGCCTGGCGCCGCTGGGGCTTGTCGAAAGCCGGCTGCTGCGGCTGCAGGGTCGGCCGAATCGGCGTCGCGATTGCACGAACCGCGGTGAGCTGAAATGAAGCCCGCAGGCCTTTCGGACGGAGCGGCACCGCGGGCGGCGCCTGCGGACGGCTCGGCTGCGTCGGGCGCTGCTGGCGTGCCGGCCTCGCCGCTTCGGCCGCCGCGGCGCGTGCTGCCGGTGATCGTGCTGGCGCAACTGGCCGGCACCTCGCCGTGGTTTGCCGTCAATGCCGTCATGCCCGACCTGCAGCAAAGCTTCGGCTGGCCGGCGTCGGCGGTGGCCACGCTCACGTCGGCGGTGCAGCTCGGCTTCATCGTTGGGGCGCTGGTGTTCGCACTGCTCTCCATTGCCGACCGCTTTTCGGCGCGCCGCGTGTTCCTCGCCTGCACCCTGCTCTCGGCGCTCAGCACACTGGCGGCCATGCAGGCGGCGCAGTCGTTTACGGCACTTTGCTTCTGGCGCGCGCTCACCGGTTTTTGCCTGGCCGGCATCTACCCGGTGGGCATGAAGCTCGCAGCGCTCTGGTTTCCGCGCGGCCTCGGCCCTGCGCTCGGATTTCTGATTGCAGCGCTGGTGCTGGGCAGCGCCAGCCCGCATGCGCTGCGCGCGCTTTCGGTCGGCGCGCCCTGGACGGTGGTGTTTCAGGGTGTCGCGCTGGCGTCGGCCGTCTCGGGGCTGCTGCTGGTCGCGCTGGTGCCGGAGCCGCCGCATGCGCCACAGCGCGCGAGCGGCCTGCAGTTGCGCGCGCTCTGGGCCGTAGCACGCGACGCGCGCGTGCGCGCTTCGGTGCTCGGCTACTTTGGGCACATGTGGGAGCTCTACACGCTGTGGGTGCTGATGCCGGCGATCCTGGCCACGCGCCTGGCCGGCGCCCAGCTCTCGTGGGCAGCCTTCGTGGTGCTCGGCGCCGGTGCGTTTGGCTGCGCCGCCGGTGGCGCACTGGCAGGCCGTGTGGGCAGCGCCA
>JANONH010000146.1:0-1861 GCA_031420735.1 Methylibium sp. | reverse complement strand
GGCCGGCTGGTCCACACGTTCTTGCAGGTGACGCTGCAGGTGTGGCAGCCAATGCATTTGTCGAGGTTGAGCACCATGCCGATCTGGGCGCGTATCTTCATGTGAGCCTCCTGCAGCACTGCGCGCCGGTCGCCGCAAGGGGATGCGAGCGCCTCCAGAGCGGCCCGGCGGCGCTCATTGGCGCACCCTTCGCGCTTCGCGCTGTCCCGCCAAGCGGGAGCGAGCCCTCCTTCGGGCGGCCGTGCGGAGTGCTCATGCGACTTCTCCTTCGGCCTGAACCTTGGGGATCAACTCGTCGGCCACCGGCGTGTCGAGCCAATCGATCCTGTTCATCTTGCGTACCACCACGAACTCGTCGCGGTTGGTGCCCACGGTGCCGTAGTAATTAAAGCCGTAGCTGAACTGTGCGTAGCCGCCGATCATGTGGGTGGGCTTTAAAACGATACGCGTCACCGAGTTGTGAATGCCCCCGCGTGCGCCGGTGATCTCCGAGCCCGGGGTGTTCACGATCTTTTCCTGCGCGTGATACATCATCACCATGCCGGGTTTGACGCGCTGGCTGACCACCGCACGTGCCGCGATGGCACCGTTGATGTTGAACAACTCGATCCAGTCGTTGTCCTCGATTCCCACCGTCTTGGCGTCGGTCTCGCTCAGCCACACGCACGGCCCACCGCGGCTGAGGGTGAGCATCAGCAGGTTGTCGGTGTAGGTCGAGTGGATGCCCCACTTCTGGTGAGGCGTGATGAAGTTGAGCGCGATCTCGGGGTTGCCATTTGGCTTGACGCCCTGAATGCCGGCGGTGGTCTTGAGGTCCACCGGCGGGCGGTAGCTCGTGAACCCTTCGCCGAACGCGGCCATCCACGGGTGATCGAGGTAGAACTGCTGGCGGCCGGTCAGCGTGCGCCACGGAATCATCTCGTGCACGTTGGTGTAGCCGGCGTTGTATGAAACCGTCTCGCTCTCGATGCCGCTCCAGGTCGGCGAGCTGATGATCTTGCGCGGCTGCGCCTGGATGTCGCGAAAGCGGATCTTCTCGTCCTCGCGGTGAAGCGCCAGGTGCGTGTGGTCCAGGCCGGTCTGCTTGCCCAGGGCCTGCCAGGCCTTGACGGCCACATGGCCGTTGGTTTCGGGTGCCAGTTGCAGGATCACCTCGCAGGCGTCGATGTCGGTCTCGATCCTCGGCATGCCGCAGCTCGCCCCTTCGGCGCTGACGAGGCCGCTCAGCTCGCCGAGCTGCTTGACCTCGGTCTGGGTGTTCCAGGCGATGCCCTTGCCGCCATTGCCGATCTTGTTCATCAGCGGGCCGAGGGCGGTGAAGCGCTTGAACACGTTGGGGTAGTCCCGCTCGACCACCTGCATGTTGGGCGCGGTCTTGCCGGGGATCAGCTCGCACTCGCCGCGCTTCCAGTCGCACACCGAGAAGGCTTGCGCCAGCTCGGACGGGCTGTCGTGCATCAGCGGCGTCAGCACGAGTTCGCTCTCCACTGCGAGATGCCCGACGCAGATCTCGCTGAACTTTTTGGCAATGTTGTTCTCATTCAATGCAGCAATATTTTAAAGGGTGACAAATTGGTTGTTAAATTAAAAACCAATGCCAGCCAAACCAGCCACACGGGTATGATTGCCGGCCGAAACCAAAATAATAAGATCTGCGGGATAAAGGATAACCCAACGAAAATCACAAATATTGGAATAATGAGTGCACTATCAACCTGATGAAATTTAGGAAATTCATTTTCGCCTACCCAGCGCCAGGTGCGGTAAGACACTAAAGAATTTACTATGCCCGCTCCAAAAACATAGAAAGCAAGTAGAATGTAAACGGAGAATACAATAGTCGAAATTTTGTTCCTGTTGT
>JANONH010000145.1:0-4981 GCA_031420735.1 Methylibium sp. | reverse complement strand
CATCGGCGTGGCCCTGCGCTGGGAAAACGTCTTCATCGTGCCCGACATGTACATCTTCGCGCCGGGGAGCGCCCTCTACGTCGAGGCCGCCAACGGCTGCATGAAGGACCAGATCCTGTTCGGCAGCTCCTACCCGTTTCGGCCCATGAAGCAGTCGGTCGACGACTACCGCCTGCTCGGCTTCAAAGACAAGGTGATCGACGCCGTGATGTACGGCAACGCCGCACGGGTGCTCAAGCTCGACGCTTGAGCGACCCAGCTTGCCGGGACAAGCCCATGGACCTGCACATCGAGCCGGCCACTGCCGCTGACTTCGAGTCCTTGTGGCGGCTCTACGGGTTGCTCGAGGTCGCGGGCGACCCGGTTGTTTCCTTGCAGGAGGCCGAGCGCCGCTACCAGGGCATCCTCGCCCGCCCCGACCACGCCATCTACCTCGCCCGGCTCGACGGCAAGGTGGTCGGCACCTATGCGCTTGTGTTCCTGCCGGGCCTGCCGCATGGCGCGCGCGACTCGGCGGTGGTTGAAGACGTGGTGGTCGAGCCCGCCTGCCGAGGCCTCGGCTTCGGCAAACGAATGATGCAAGACGCGCTGGCACGCAGCCGCGCGCGCGATTGCTACAAGCTCGTGCTCTCGAGCCACTTGCAGCGCGAAGCGGCGCACCGCTTCTACGAAGGGCTCGGCTTCACCAAGCACGGCTTCAGTTTTCTGATGGCCTGAGCCTCCTCAAGTAAGTTGCAGATGAAGCCGACCCGAGACGCAAACACCGTGGTGCAGGCGGCGGCAGGCGGTCCGGTGTTCGGCCCCAGGGTCGGCGCTATCGGCTCCTTCAAGACCGACAAGCGCTTGCGCACCCCGGGCAGCATGTACCCCTACGCGCCGGCGTTGTTCGATTACGTGCGCCGTGCCATGCCGATGAACGCGCCGCAGTCGCTCACCAACGACCCAGTCTATGCCGTGAGCGGCTACCTGCTGCACCTTAACGGCCTGGTGCCCGCCGACGCCATGATGACCGCGGCCAGCCTCGCCGCCGTGCAGATGCCCAACCGCAACGGCTTCCTGGTGGACGACCGGCCCGACACCAAGTCCGTGCGCCGCATGGACGGCTGCGTGCCGATCGCCGGCTCGCGTTGAGGGGCAGGACGTCGTGACGATCCCCAATCAACACGCGACCCGCCAGGCCTGGGCAGCCATGGCCGCCGCTGCCGCCGACTCAGGCGAATACCTGATCGACGTCGGCGCCACCGCCGATACGCAGCTCGGCGTCTTGCTGGCGCGCGTCGTGGTGCGCCATCTGCCCGATCTGCGCGAGGTGTTCAGAAGTGAGTTCCCAGCCGGACGCCTGTCGACGACGCGCCGCCACGACGCGCTGGCGGCCGCGCTGGCGCGCGGACAAGAAGCCGTGCGCGAAGAGCAGTGCCGGCTTGGGCAAGAACTGCGCTAAGCACAATCGAAAAGTTGCCGGATCCTGGCTACTTCATTTCAAACTCTCTCACCGCAGACCACGCGCCAGCAGCACCCGATGCCGAGTTGGCTCGCACCCGCCACCACAGTCTTTGCCTCGGTAAACCGCTGAACGTCGCTTGAGAGGTGACCACGGTCTGAGTTGCGGTGAGCGGCGCGGCAATGCTGCTCGAGCTGTCGATTTCTATGGTGTAGGACGCTGCAGCTGCCACATCACTCCAGTCGAAACCGACGGATGAACCGGCAGCGAAGCGCGCACCATTGGCCGGGCTAAGCAAATTTGGGCCGGGCTGTGTAGGCTGACCCGCAGCGGTGATCGTGAGCGTTGCCAACTGCGTCACCGTGACGTTGCCAATGCCGCCCAACGTCGCCGATAGCGTGGCGACGGTGTCGGTGCTGACCGGCAACGTGCCCACCGCAAACTGGCCGCTGGTCGCGCCAGCGGCGACCGTCACGGTGGCCGGTACCGTGGCCATGCTCGTATTACTGGCCAAGGAGACGACCGCACCGCCTGCGAGCGCTGCTCCGCTGAGTGTCACCGTGCCGGTACTGCCGCCGCCCCCTGCCACCGTAGTAGGGTTGACCGCTACCCCGGTGAGTGTGGGCGCGCCTGCCGGAGCCAACACGGACAATTGCACGACGCTGATAGAGCTCGATGGTGTGGCCTGCAGAGTGACCAGCACATCAGCCGCGACCTGTGCCGTCGCAACGTTGAAACTGACTCGGTCCGTGCCTTTGGGAACCGTCACACTGGGCGGCACTTGCAGCACCGCCGGGTTAAAGCTGGATAGGCTGACTAGGAATCCGCCGGCCGGTGCCCGCCCATCGAGGATCACCTCCCCCAGCGCAGACGAGCCGCCGGTTACAAAGTAAGGTGTCAAAAAGAAATGATTGACTCCCGAGGCGACCAGCGGCGTGGTGGTGACGAGCAACGGAGTCGAGAGCAGTTGCGCGCCGAGCCGCGCGCTGACCGTAACCGACCTGTCAACGGCAGTGGCCGGGGGCTGAATTAGAGATGTCACGCAGTTGCCCGCCTGGGTCACTACTGCCTGCGGGGTCACCACTGGCGCCGCTGCAGCGTCACTGCTGAAAAAATTGATCGTGATGCTTCCCACGTCGGGCGCTGGGGCGAGCTGGTTGATGCATGTTTCTACGGTATTGAACTGCCCGCCGACGGTGCTCGGGTACTCGAGCCTTAAAAAATTCATCGTGGCCACTGCTGGCGTACCTGGCACCACGGCCAGCCAGCTCAGCGCGCTACGCGACGCGTAGAAAATGCCGCCCCCCGACTGAACCTGAGGCAAGGTTACCTGGCCGGCGAATGCTGCGAACTGGATGCCGCTGACGGCCGCCGTAATCACTCTAAAAGGCTGGCTGGTGGCACCGGTGGGGATGGGTATCCTCAGCCGGTCTGGCTCGGCGGCCACCAGGCTGTTTGTCGATGCAAAGCCCCCGCTATTGGCAGGCGCAGCGCCAGACCATTGCAGCGTTCCTGTGCCGGGATGGCTGCCGACAAGGCGCTGGGGGCTAAGGGTGATCGGCTCGGGCCCGGCCGCTGCACAGATATCGTCCCAGTTGGTGCCCTTCAAGGGCCGGTTTTCGCAGCCGAAGGTGCATTCCTGACGCACACGGCACGCCGATGAACCCGTCGGGCAACTGAACAGGATGCCGGGCTCTCCAGCACACACGTTGCCTGAGCGATCGGGGCGCGGACTGATGACGAGGTCAGTAGGAATTGCCTGCGTCGTCACGTTCAGCGTGGCCGATACGGCCGCTCCCGCCAGCGGGTTGATGGCCGAAATGACCGGATTAAAGGCCAGCCCACTGTAACGCCGGTACTTGGCGTTCGTGGCGACACTGAAGCTCGCCGTTGTCTGGCCCGCCGGCACGGTGATTTGCGCGACCGATGTTGCCAATTCGTGGTTCGAGCTGTTGAGCTGGATCACCCTGCCGCCGGCCGGCGCTGCCGTAGTCAAGGTGACGATGCCAGTGGCGCTGGCACCGCTACCCCCTGCAATGACTGAGGGCACCAGTTGCAGCAAGCTGACAGTTTGCGCCCATGCAGCACCAAACGGGTTAAACAGGCCCAGCAAGACCAGGCTTGCGCTGGCAAGGGTCTTGAATTTGGTTGGCATGAGTGTCACTACAGACTCCTGTGGGTGAAGGACGGACCGCGCGCGGATTTCGCTGGCTCAGCTTCGACGGATTGGAAAAAAGCGCTTTTCCGACCGCATGCCCTGTCGTGTGGTGTGCGGAGTTGACTTGTACCTGCAATGCGTTAAGAAACAAGAGGACAAACGCGCAAAACGCGTACTCGCCGAAAGATTTTGGCGTCTCTATCCGATACATCGGAGTACCGCTTGGTCACTCGGCGGAGCACGGCGCGAATCCCGCCTTCATCCATATCAGCGATGGCAAGCTCTACGACGTGAACGTGCTGGACATGAACATGCTGTCCTTCGAAGTCGGCGCGTTATACGTGAGATGGATCGCGGCTACGTCGACTTCGCGCGGCTCTACACGCTTGACCAGGCCGGCGACTTCTTCGGCACTCGCGCCAAATCGCCGACGAACGCCAGGCGGGTCTACTCGACACCCACGAATCGCGCCACTGACGTGATCAGCGACCAGCAGGTGATGCTCAATGACTATTACTCGGCCAGAAAGTATCCCGAGCATTTACGGCGCATCCGCTTTAAGGATATCGAGACTGGCAAGACGCTAATTTTCCTATTCAACACCACAGTACTGTCGGCGCTGACGATTGCCGCCCTATACAAAATCCGATGACAGGTCAAGGCCGCGTGTGGCGACTCGCGCGTCGCGTCAGGCGGCACGGCGCCTGCGCGACGGCACCCTGGCCTGCGGCGCCGCGGTGCACACGCGCACGAACTCCTCGGTGCCGCGCCCGAGTTGTTTGCCCCGGTGCAGCACCATCGCCAGGCGCCGCGTCGCCGTGGGCAGCCGCGTGCGCAGCTCGACCAGCGTGCCCTGGGCCAGCGCGTCGGCGACCGCGTGCCGCGAGAGGCAGCCGAGCGCAGCCCCGGCGGCGACCAGCCGCTTGATCGCTTCGGGGCTGCCCAGTTCGAACTCAACGCGCAGCTCGCCGAGGTGCTCGGTTAGCCAGCGGTCGGCTGCTTCGCGGGTGCCCGAGCCGTGCTCGCGCAGTGCCCAGGCGGCTTCGCGCAGTTGCTTGAAGCCGACCCGCCCGCCCGCGCGAGCCAGCGGGTCGCTGGGGCTGGCGACGACCGCCATTCGGTCGCTGAGCCACGGCCGCACGACGAGGTCGGGGTGGGTCTGCGGGCCTTCGATGAAGCCGATGTCGGCGTCGAAAGCGACCACCGCGTCGATCACTTCGCTGGTGTTGCCGATGAGCAGTTGCACCGCACTCGCCGGGTGCGCCCGCTTCCACTCGGCCACCCGTGCGGGCAGCAGCACTTCGCCGATGGTGAGGCTCGCCGCCACGCGCAGCGGCGCGGCGTGCGCGCCCGAGAACAGGTGCTCGACGTCGGCCGCCTGG
>JANONH010000144.1:0-2003 GCA_031420735.1 Methylibium sp. | reverse complement strand
GTGTCGAGCGGTTCGCGGCCGGGCACGCCAGTGAGCGGGTCGACGTTGGGCACCGGGCCGCGCGCGCACGGCTTCACGAGCTTCAGGCGCACCGGCCCGTCGGCGGTGTCGAAGCTCAGCTCGTCGAGGAAGTCTTCGCCGTGGGCGTCGAGCCCGTCGAGCACGAGGTTGGGCCGAAAACGCTGCATCGTCACTGTCTCGTGGCCGCGGGCCGCCAGGCGCTCGTTGAGGGCGGCCAGCGACGCGTTTGACACCACCAGCAGCGGAAAGCCGTCGCTGAAGGCGTTCTCGGCCTCCACGCCGCCACTCCACGCCGGGTTCGACAGGCGCCGGTGCAGCGGGTCGAAACGCACCAGCCGCAGCGGCTGGTGCAGGAAGTCGCTGAACCACTGCGCGGCCAGGGCGCCCATGTCGAAAGCCGGCACCGGCTCGCCGAAAACGCTCACGGGGGTGGCGGCCTCCACGGTGTCGAGCAAGAGGTGCAGGGCCAGCATGCCGGGCGCGCGCAGCACCAGCTCGCTGTGCCGCAACTGGCACTGCACCAGGGCCATGCGCGGCAGTTCGCGCTGGGTCACGCCCTCGCCGTCGCTGTCGGTCAACATCCAGGTGCGGTCGAATTCGAGGCCGGTCTCGACCACCAGCGATTCGCCGAGCGCCACGCCGGCGCACGATTTGACGGGGTAGACGTTCAGCCCGCAAAGAGTGATGGCTTGCTCGCTCATGCGCGCCATTCTGGCTCGCGTCTCAGAGAATGGCCGGCGCAGTGTCAGATTCGGTCAGCCCAATACCCCGGCTCTCGGCTCTGATGGGCGAGTGCATAGATCTGCGGCCCGTTGACTTGGTCTTCTTCGTAAATCACCGAGTACGGAAACCGGCTGAAATGGTAGACGCGAAGCCCATCGTCGCCGTGGGGGCCACGTTGCTGGTTTTCGACAAGCAGATCGCGAACGCGCTCGAATTCAGCCAAGAATGCTGCGGCGATCAATTTGCTCGCATGCGCCGCGTAGTACGTCGTCGCATCGCCGAGCTCGGCCTCGGCATCGGGGTGAATCGAGAACGTCACGCAATCTTTGCTCGTACCCGCGCCAAGGCTTCGTCACCGGGCACCATGGCGACCTTGCCGCTGCGGACTTCGTCGCGTCGGCAAAGCGCGAGGTTCATCCAGGCCTTTTGCGCGTTCGATTTGGGCTCGAAACTTGCAATCAGCAATTCAAGCATCCGGGCTCTATCTTCTGCGGGAAGCTCAAGTACCGCTGCCTCGAGGTCGTGCACTGGCGTAGACATCTTGCCTCCAGATTGCCCAGCTAACTCAAGCATGCCACAAGTGGTTCCACAGCGGCGATCACTGGATTGCGTGGCCTGCATGGGGTCACCCACTTGGCCACCTCCGTCGCGCGCGGGGTCACGGAGTCAGGCCTTGCCTTTTGCCTCCCTCTTGAAAGGCTACGGTGAGCGCCAGAGTGGCTGTGGTCAGGCCTGATACGGTTTGGCGTTTAAGCGGATGACCGGCGGTCTGCAAACCGGCCCATTGCCGAAACTCGAGGTCCGCTTTCTGCGTCGATCGCGCTTGGCCCGAGGACGGCGCGGCGCCCGCACTCATGCCGGGGTACCAGAAATCGCTCGGTCGCCGCACCGTCCTCGGGCCCGGTGAGACGGTGTTTCTTTTCCCCAGCCGAACAAGAACAACCACCACCCGCAAGGCTTTGGTCGGGCCGCGGGCGCAGCGCATTGGCGCAGTCGAGCACGGCAGACTCTGGGTTTGGGTGCGTACCCGCACGCTTCGTAAACTATTAAGTCGCTCCTCCTTAGTCGTTGATTTGAAATGAACTTTTCTGAGCGACTTTCGGGCGATTAGCTGACTCGCCGCGTTTGTCTGCGAAACGCCTGCTTGTTTCGCCTCGACGCAGGCGTAAACTGCTGACGCCCCAAAGCAGATGACAACTCGCGCGGCCACCATGGCTGGCGTTGTCTCGGCCTGCATGGAGTTCGCGCATCGGTAACCA
>JANONH010000143.1:0-1772 GCA_031420735.1 Methylibium sp. | reverse complement strand
GCGAGCGAACATTCCATCACCCGCATGGCAGTCGCAACTGAAGTCGAATCCGAAAAACAAGATGGCGACAACCGAACGATGGGCCGCAAACACACAATCCCCTACGGCCTGTACCGCGCGCACGGCTTCGTCTCGGCCTTCCTGGCCAAGCAGACGGGCTTTGGCGTCGACGACCTCGAGTTGCTGTGGCAGGCCTTGAGCGACATGTTCGAGCACGACCGTTCAGCCGCACGCGGGCAGATGGCCACGCGCGGGCTGTATGTGTTCGAGCACGCGGGCGAGCTGGGCAATGCGCATTCGCATGTGCTGTTCGACCGACTCACCATCGCACGCACAGGCGACGCTACCGCCCCTGCACGCGACTTCGGCGCCTACGAGATCGGATTCGACGGCAAGACATTGGCTGTCGGCGACACGCTCGACGCGGCGCCCGGCGTCAAGCTCACGAGGCGGTGCTGAGGGCCGCGCCCCAACGCCCTTGCCCTACCGCCCCCGCCAATACCCAGGCTCCCTGCTCTGATGCGCGACCGCCATCACAGTGATGACACCACCCTTCACGCGATAAGCCAACGTGTAGGGAAAGTGTTTCAGCGGCCAGGTTCGCACGCCGGGGTAGCCGGGCCTGCCGAGCCGCGGCATGAATTCCAGCAGGCACAGGGCACGCCGTACAGCCGACTCGAACTGCTCGGCGACGGGTTCGCCGCCATCGACCAAGTACCACCGTGTGGCGTCCAGAAGCTCCTGCCGCGCCAGAGGCAGAAATTCATGCATCACGCCTTCGGTCTGTGCGCTTCGATCAGGTCTCGCATTTCGGCGAGCACCTTCTCAGCGGGGATGCACGCAACGGTTCCAGCATCCAACTCAGCGATGCGCCGCGCGATTTCCGCTTCCCAAGCAGGGTGCAAAGGCGGCGGCGGTATCACCGTGTCGATCAAGCGCTCGATCAACTCGGCGCGCTCTTCGGCAGTGAGGTCGAGGGCTGCGGCCTCAACAGATTCCAGCCTGGTGCTCATGTCGCGCTCCTGTTCGGGCTAGCGGCCAGTTTAGCTTTTTGCGGCGCAATGACACGATGGAAGAAGCCGACCCCATTACCCTCTCCGCCCTGCAGCACTGGGCCTACTGCCCGCGCCAGTGCGGCCTGATCCATCTGGAACAGGCCTTCGACGACAACCTGCAAACCCAGCGCGGGCAGGCGGTGCATGCGCTGGTGGACAAGCCGGGTGTCGAGGAACGCAAGGGCCTTCGCATCGAGCGCGCGCTGCCGCTGTGGAACGACACGCTGGGCCTGATCGGCAAAGCCGACGTGGTGGAGTTCGAGCCCGACGGCACGCCCTACCCGGTGGAGTACAAGCACGGCTCGCGCAACAAGGCCGCAGACATTGCCGCTTGCGACGACGTGCAACTTGCCGCGCAAGCACTGTGCCTCGAATCGATGACCGGCCGTGCCGTCCCTGAAGGCGCGCTCTACTACGCCACGTCAAAGCGGCGGCGCGTCGTGCCGATCACGCCGGAACTTCGCGCCGAAGTCGTTGCAACAGCGCTGGCCGTTCGCGCCATGCTGGCTTCGGGCCGGTTGCCGCCGCCGACCGCCGATGTGCGCCGCTGCAAGGGCTGCTCATTGCGCGAGCGTTGCCAACCGCAAGCCTTGGCACGGTTGCGTGACGATGAACCGGCACGCAAGCTGTTCGACCCCGAAGCCTGACACCCACGCCATGCACCTGCTCAACACCCTGTACGTCACCACGCCGGAGAGCCGGCTGCGCCTGGACAAC
>JANONH010000142.1:0-10711 GCA_031420735.1 Methylibium sp. | reverse complement strand
CGGGCGGCAGGCCGGCGCCGCGCGGCTGGTGCGCCCCGCGGCGCTGCGCACGCGGCGAGGACGGTCGGGCGCTGCGCCGCGCGAGCCTGCGCCTCAATGCGATTTCAGTGGACGATGACCGCAAAAGCCCGCCTTTGGTGTGGTTGGCGCGAATTCCGAACGCTACAGTTGCGCCATGACATTTGCCCGCCGCGACGCTTTTGGCCGCATCGAAAGCCTCTACCGCGAGCCGCGGGCCGGAGCCACCGAAGAACTCGCCGACCTGCACCCCGATGTGCTTGCTTTCGTCGGTCTGCCGCCCGGCGGTCTGCCCGAATTCTCGCGCCTGGACGCCGGCTTCGTTCGCGTCATCGAAGACGTGATCGACGTACTGATCGCCCGCAACCTGATTTCCATCACCGACCTGCCCATCGAAGCGCAAAACAAGCTCTTCGCGCGCAAGTCGTTTCGCGTCTCGGCCGCGCGTCAGCCCTTGCGGCTGTTCGAAGACGCCGAAGCTTCCGACGTTGTCGACTCGACCGATTTCAGCGCCTTGAGTTGACCGCTCGGACGCTGCCGCGCCTCAACGACGCGGCGGGGCCAAAGTCGGCGACTGTGGCTGTGGCTGCGGCGCTTGCGGCAAGGTCGGCTTTGCGGTGGCCAGCGCCCGGGCGCGCACATCGAGCTCGGCGAGCGGCGTGCTCGCGGGCGCCACGGCCAGCACTGGGCAGCGCAGCGCGGCGTCGTCGCCGGCACGGAAGTCGGGCTCGGCCGCGCCGGTGTCCATGCGCGACAAGCCGAGCGCGGCGGTGAGCGAATTGCGCGCTGCATGCACGCGCGCATAGGCCATGCGCAGCTCGTGCTCGGCATTGGCGTAGCCGCGGCGCGAGCTGTAGACCTCGTTTTCGGCATTGAGCAGGTCCAGCAGGCTGCGCTGGCCGATTTCGAACTGCTGGCGGTAGGCGTCGCGCGTGCGCTCGATGGCCACCACATTGCGCTCGAGGAAGCGCAGTTGCTCGTCGAGCTTGACGCTGTCGTTGTAGGCGATGGCGGCCGTTTGTCGCACGTCGCGGCAGCTGCGGTCGCGCAGGTCGGCCGCTTGCGCCACGAGGTCGGCGAACTGGCGGCTGCGCGCCCGGTCGGCGCCGCCGTTAAAGAGGTTCCAGGTCATCAGCAATTCGACCGCGCTGTCGCTGCGCCGGTCGGGCACGCCGCTGAGGTTGCGGCCTTCCGAGGTGCGCGCGCGGGCCTCGAAGCGCGGTTGGAACACGCCGCGCTGGCCTTCGGCCTGCGAACGCAGCGCACGCAGGTTCTCGATGGCCGCGCTCACGCTGGCGTTGCGCTCGGTGGCTTCGCTTTGCGCCTGGCTTGCCGCCGTGGGCAAGCCCTCGCGCAGGCCAGCGCCCAGCAGAGCCTGCGCCGGCGGCGGCGGCGGCTCGCCCACCACGCGGTGGTAGCGCGCGGTGACGTCGTGCAGGTTGGACACGTCGGTGAGAAGGTTCGACTCGGCCAGCGCCAGGCGGGCGCTGCTTTGCTCGACGTCGACGCCGCGGCCGACGCCCGCCTTGAAGCGGCTGCCGATCTGGTCGAACGAGACCTTGTGTTGCACGTAGTTGTCTTCGGCGAGCTGCACGAGGCGGCGAAAGCGCAGCACGTCGTAGTAGGCGCGCGTGGCCTCGAGCGCGGTTTGCTCGGTGGTGTCTGCGAACTCGAAATAGCGCACGCTGCGCAGGTGGTCGAAGCGCGCCACCTCGTTGCGTGTAGCCAGGCCGTCCCAGAGTAACTGCGTCACGGTGAGGCCGACGCCAGTCTGCGAGAGGCTCCGGTTGGCGGGCGCGAGGCCCTCGGCGGTCTCGCGGGTGCGCCCGACGTTGGCGTTCGCGTCCAGGCGCGGGTAATAAGCGCCGCGGGCGACGTCGACCTCGTTGCCAGCGGCACGAAAGGCGTTGAAGCGCGCCGTGACGTCGGGGTTGGACAGAATGGCTTTTTGCGCCGCATCCCTGAGCGGGTCAGGCGTTTGCGCCGACGCGCTGACGGCACCGACGATGAGCGCGCAACAGAAATATTTTTTCATGATCGGCAAAGTTTCCAACCCGCCTCTGTAGAGCGCCGGGGTCTTTAAATCCACAGCCGCCGATTCTCACTGCAGAAACGCGCCGCTGCGAGCCTTAAAGCTGCGCGGCGCATTCGGCGCTCGCATTGCAGGCGGGGACCGTGACTTGTGCAACGCCGCGGCTCGACGCAGGGCGGTGCCCGGCACCGGGCGGTGCCCACAATCGCCCGATGCCGGCGCGCAAACTCTCATGACCCTGCCTTGGCGTGCAGTCGCGCGCCCAGCCGGTCTTTCGCAGCGCTTGCGTGCACGCCTGCGCTCGGCACTGTCGGCCTGCGTGCTGGCCGCGCTGCTGCTGCTGCTGCTGCAGACGCCTGCGCCCGCGGCCTGGGACGCAGGCCGCATGCTCACCGCCGCGCAGGCGCACAACGCCAGGGCCGTGGCCGGCGTACGGGCCCTGCATGCGCTTGTCGGCGCGACCCAAGCCTTGCCCGAGCGCACGCGCCTGGAGGCGATGAACCGCTTCTTTAACGAGCGCATCGCCTTCGTCGAAGACAGCGACACCGTCGGCACAGCCGACGACTGGGCCAGCCCGGTGGAGTTGATGGCGCGCGGCGCGGGTGACTGCGAGGACTACTCGATCGCCAAGTACTTCGGGCTCATCGGCGCCGGTGTGCCCAGCGAGAAGCTGCGCATGGTGTACGTGCGGGCCGAGCTCGGTGGCAGCGTGCGGGCGCACATGGTGCTGGCCTATTACGCCAGCGCGAGCGCGGAGCCCCTGGTGCTGGACAACCTGCAGGGCAACATTCGCCCGGCGTCGCAGCGCCCGGATCTCAAGGCCGTGTTCAGTTTTAACGCCGAAGGGCTCTGGAAGGGCACCGGCAAGACCGGTGCTGGCGACCCGGTGGCGCGCCTTTCGCGCTGGCGCGACGTGCTGGCCAAAGCCAGATCGGAAGGATTTCTATGAATATGGAAAACGAGGCGCTGGCCAGCCGGGGTTGGCAGCGCATGTCGCTCATCGGCCAGCTCTGGGGCGTCTTGCTGCTCACGGTGGCCGTGGGCCTGGCCAGCAGCGTGGTGGTTACGGTGGCCTCGGCGCGCGCCTACCTGCAGACCGAGTTGCGCGTGAAAAACAGCGACTACGCGCAGGCGCTGGCGCTCACCCTGTCGCATCAGGGCGGCGACGTCGCCTTGGCCGAGCTGGCGATCGCCGCCCAGTTCGACACCGGCTTCTATGCGCACATGCGACTCGTCGGCGTCGACGGGCGCACCCTGGTCGACCGGCGGGCGCCGCCGCGCGAGCCGGGGGCGCCGCTTTGGTTCATGCGCGCGGCACCCATCGCCTCGGTGCCGGGCGTGGCGCAGGTCTCGGACGGCTGGCGCGCGCTTGGCACGCTTGAAGTCGAGAGCGACGCGAGCTTCGCCTATGCCGAACTCTGGCGAGCCAGCTCACGCATGGCAGCGGTCTTGCTGGCGATGGGCCTGGTCGCTTGCGTGCTGGGCTCGATGGTGATCGCACGTATCAGGAAGCCCCTGCAGGGCGCCGTGGAGCAAGCGCGCGCGCTGGTGGAGCGGCGCTTCGTGCACGTCGAGGAGCCGGCCGTTCCCGAACTGCGTGAGTTGGGCCGGGCCATGAACACCCTGGTGCAGCGGCTCAAGACCATGCTCGAGGAACAGGGGCTGCAAATCGAATCGCTGCGCCGCGCCGCGCAGAGCGACCCGCTCACGGGCCTCGCGCACCGCACGCATTTCATGGCCCGCCTGGCGTCTCTGGCAGGGCGCGAAGACGCGCCGGCAAGCGGCACGCTCGTGCTGCTGCGCGTGCGCGACCTCGCCGGCGAGAACCGGCTGCGCGGCCATGCCGACACCAACGCGCTGCTCGTGGCACTGGGCGACTGCCTGCGCCGCGTCTCGGAAGCCGGCGCGCACGGCGTGGCCGGCCGCCTCAACGGTTCGGACTTCGCCCTTCTCACGACCGACGCGCATGCCGGCGACGCCGCACGCGCCTTGCAGGTCGCCGTGCGGCTGGCGCTCGCCCCGTGGCCGCACACCAGCGTGGCCACCGGCGCAGTGCAATGGCAGCGCCAGCTGCCGGCCGGCACGCAACTCGCAGGCGCGGACGCCGCACTCATGCGCGCCGAGGCGCAAGGCGACTTCGGTTTGTCGATCGACGCCGCACTGCAGCCGTCGAGCGCAGGCGCAGGCGCCGGCGAGCAGCAATGGCGCCGCCAAGTGCTGCACGCCCTGGAACAGCGCCATGCCGCGCTGGGCGCCTACCCGGTGGTCGACCGCGCCGGCGCACTCTTGCACCTCGAGGCGCCGCTGCGCCTGTGCCTGGCCGAGGGCGGGCCGCTCGAGCCGGCCGCGCAGTGGCTGCCCTGGGCACTGCGCAGCGGCCTCACGGCACAGGCCGACCTGCTGGCCGTACAGCTGGCGCTCGAGCTCATCGAGCGCGATGGCCGTGCGCGCGGCATCAACCTGGCACCCGCCTCGCTCGCCGACAGCGGCTTCGTGCCGCGCCTGCGCGAGCGCTTGCAGGCGCATGGCGCAGCGGCCAAATCCCTGTGGGTCGAAGTGGGCGAACAGGCCGCGCTCGAGCAGTTGCCGCTGGTGCGCGAACTCGCGCGCGCGGTGCGCCCGCTTGGCGTGAAGCTCGGGCTCGAGCATGCCGGCTGGCGGCTCGCACGCGTGGAGCGGCTCTACGAAGCGGGGCTCGATTACGTCAAGCTCGACGCCTCGCTCTCACACGAACTGGCCGGCGACCGCGCCCGCGCCGACTTCCTGCGCGGGCTGGTCTCCACCCTGCACGGCCTGGGCGCCAGCGTCTACGCCGAAGGCGTGCAGAACGCCGCTACCGCCGAAGCGCTGTGGGACTGCGGCGTGGACGGCGTGACCGGGCCGTGGGCGGGGCAGGCGCCGAGCTAAAGCGGCGCCGCGCGCCGAATCACCGTTGCGTCATGCGTCGGTGAGCAGCTTGCCACGGCCGATGAGGTCGGCGATGACCGCCGCATCGCTGGCAAATGCACCCACCAGGTTAACCGCCGAGAGCTGGATGGTCTGGTCGACGCTGCCGGCATTGAAGCCACCCGAGAAACCGCCCGTGGTGCTGATCTGCAAAGTGGTGTTGCCGCCCGTGGTCGTGAAGTGCAGGTAGTTCGACAGATTGCCCCCCGCAATGCTTTCGCCAACCAGCAGGTCGCGCAGGTCGAGCTTGTCGCTGTTATTGACGTTGTCGAAATCCGCCACGGTGTCGACCGGGCCCGCGCCGGCTGGCCCGCCGTCGCCCAGCGACCAGACAAACACATCGGCGCCGAGCCCGCCGGTGAGCGCGTCTTGGCCGCTGCCACCAAAGAACACGTCGTTGCCGGCGCCGCCGTTGAGGCTGTCGTTGCCGGCATTGCCGTAGAGCGTGTCGTTGCCGGCATTGCCGTTGATGCGGTCGTTGCCGATGTTGCCGACGATGATGTCGTCGCCGTCGCGGCCGATGATGAGGTCGGGCAGCGCATTGGAGCCGGTGAGTGAGTCGGCCCCGGTGCCGCCCACCTGGTATTGCGTGCGGTCGGCATTGATGGTGAGGGTGGAAGACTGCGTGTCGCCGTCGGCGTCGGAGATGGTGAAGCCCATGCTGTCGACCACGCCCACTGCCACCGCGCCGGGCGCGCGGTACGAGTAGGTGCCGTCGTCCATGTCGATGCTGAAACGGCCACCGGCAGGTGTGTTGACCAGCAACACGTGGGTTGCCGTGTTGTAGGTAAAGCTGCCCACACCGCCGCTCGCCACGACGGTGTTGGCCGTGCGGTCGTAGGTATAGGTGACGCCGCCCACTTGCACCAAGCGTATGTAGCCGCCGTCGCCGCCTGGAAGAAAGGAGCCAACGCCGCCCGCGGCGATGAGCTGGCCGGTAGCGTTTTCGATGGTGTTGGAGAGCACTGCGTCGAGCAGTGCGAAGTCGTTGACGAGCAGGCCGTTGGTGTTGGTGGAAGACTGGCCGTCGTAGGCGATCGGGTTGAGCGGGGTCACGTCGGTGATGCCCGCACCCATGCCGATGGCAAAGCTGCGGACCTGGTTGGTCTCGACGAAACTGGCCCAGGTGGTTTCGCGTGCCGCGGTAATCTCCTGGCCGGCCGTCGGCAGACCATCCGAGAAGAAATACGACACGCTCTGCGCGTTGGCGAGTTTGCCGCTGGAGGCGTAGGCTGCTTCGGCGGTGGTGAGGGCGGCCGCGTAATTGGTGGCATCGGCTGCCGTCAGCCCTGCGATCTGGAGCCGGGCATCGGCCACGGTGGTCCAGACAGTGCCGACAGCGGCCGAGCCGGAGCTGAAGGTGACCAGCCGCACCATCACGTCTCCCGCATCGTCGTAGCGGTCGAGCAGGCGGTTGATCGACTCCTTGGCACTCGCCAGGCGCGTGGCGCCGCCGGGGCCGTCGGCGATGTTCATGCTGCCGGAGATGTCGAGCGTGATCAGCAGGTTGGTGTCGGTGATGGAGAGCGAACCGGTCAGGGGCGCCAGGGCGCCGGGCGAGTCGTCCTCGACGCTGATCGTGAGCGTGCCGGTGCCGATGTTGACGCCGTCGCTGGCGGCAATGCCGAAATTGATGGAGCGAACGTCTTCGACGCCCACGCCCGCATGGTCGATGCCGCGCGAGAGCGTGAAGGTGTAGGCGCCTGCCGTGTTGATGGTGAGCGTGGCCACCGTGTTGCCGCCGGCCGAGCCGACCAGGGTGCCCGTGCCGGCGCCGGCCCAGGTGATGGCGACACCGCCCGAGCTCAGGGCCACAGCCGGCGCGAGCAGGGTGACGGCGGTGATGGTGTCGACCACCGCGTCGACGGTGTCGGTGATGCTAATGGTGCCGCTCACGGTGGCGGAGTTGGTGGTGTCGGAGGTGCCGATGGAGTCGACCACGCCGCCGGTGAGGCCTTCTTCGGACACGGTGGCGCTGGCGCTCACCACGTCGGGGGCGACGTTGGTGGCTTGGACGACCGTCACGGTGAGCGCTTGGGTGGCGCTGGTGGTGGCGGCGACGACCGCACCCGTCAGCTCCTCGGCACGCGAGACGGCGTTGATGGCGAAGCTGCCGAAGTAGGCACTCGGCGTGTCGACCACGATGTTGTCGAGGTCCCAGTTGGCGCCGCCCAATACGCTGGTGGGGCTGTCTTCGTTGAACACCACGACCGAGGTGTTGCCGGCCGTCACGGTGAACAGGCGGCCGTCGTCGGGGATGCCGTCGCCGTTGGCGTCGACGAACACGCGGGTGCCCAAGGGCGCCGCGGAAAGCTCGAGCGTCACGGTGTGGCGCTCGGAGTTGTCGGCCGTGTCGCCGAAAGTGGCGGTGAGCCGCTGCAGCAGCGCCTCCTCGCCCTGCACCACGGCGCCGCCGCGCTGCTGGTAGTAGCCGGCGACTGACATCGCTGGGGTAGCCCCGGTGTTCGTGTCGGTGGCGGAAATGAAGTTACCCACTGTCGCAGCGGCCGGGCCGGTGATGGCGGCGGCAGTGGCATAGAGATTGAAGTTCGCTGTTGTAAACGGCACGGCGGTCGCGCCGTTCACGCTAAGGGTGAGGTTGATGAAACCGGCATTGCCGGCGTCGTTGTAGGTTATTAGTTCGATCGAATAGAAGCCGCTGGCGGCGGGCGTGAAGCTCGCGCCGCTGATTGCCTCGTTGTCGCTGTCGGCGTTGTCGTGTTGAAAGCCGAAGATGCGCTTGCCGCCGATTTCAATGGTGAGCGTGTCCTGGAAGCTGCCACTGAAGGCGTAAAGCTTGCCAGCCTCGAGGTAGACGAAGCCCGAGACGCGGTAGGCGTCGTCGTTGCCAAGCCCGCCGACGAGTGCCGTGGTGACGCCGGTCACTGTGGTGGTGCCGGCAACCACTTCAGCTTCGACCGCCACTTCGATGTTGGCGAGCGTTTGCGAGGTGGTGCCATTGAGGCCGGCCACTTTGTCGTGGAGGGTGCGTGTGAGTCCGTTGCCAACCGGCAAGGGAGTGGCGGCCGCAACGATCGTCGTCGCATCCGCCACCGGCGCGATGTCGATGCGCATCGTGCCGGGCGCACTGGTGGCGGCGCCGTCGCTGGCGGTGTAGCCGAAGCTTGCGTAGTCGGCGCGCACGTTGCCGGTGCCGGCGGCGTTGCCGTCGGTGCCCGACTCGTCGGTATCGGGCACGAAGCGCAGGCGGCCCGCTGCGATGTTGGTTTGCGTGACGTTCTGATTGAGCGTCACCGCGACCCAGGCGCCGGCGCCGTTGCTGTCGAACTGCAGCGTACCGTCGGCGGGCAAGGATGTGATCGTGATCGACAGGCTAGCCAGCGCGCTGTCGGCGTCGGCGACCGCGAAGTCGGCCCAGGCGAACACGCGCGCGGTGTCTTCGGTGCCCGTGACCGCCGCCGTGCCGAGGGTCGGTGCGTCGTTGGTGCCGATGATCGTGATCGTCACCGCTTGCGTGGTGCCGTCGGCTGTGGCGACGGTGAAGGTGTCGGTGACGACTTGGCCGGCGGTCAGGAAGTCGAGGGCGGTGCTCGTGGTGTAGGTCCACACGCCTGCGGCGTTGATCGAGAAGGCACCGTAGGTGCCGGTGCTGCCGGTCTGCGGGGCGAAGGTGGCGGGGCTGTCGACGTCGGTCGCGGCGAGCGTGCCACCGGTGCTGAGAACGGCGTTGGTCTCGGTGAGAGACGCGCTGCTGGTGCCGGTGATGACCGCGGCGTCGTTGGTGCCGGTGACGGTGATCGTGACGACCCGCGTGGTGCCGTCGGCTGTGGCGACGGTGAAGGTGTCGGTGACCACTTGGCCTGCGGCCAGGAAGTCGAGCGCGGTGCTCGTCGTGTAGGTCCACACACCCGCGGCGTTGATCGAGAAGGCGCCGTAGATACCGGCGCTGCCGGTCTGCGGGGCGAAGGCGTTGGAGCTGTCGATGTCGGTGGCGCTGAGCGTGCCGCTTGTGCTGAGAACGGCGTTGGTCTCGGTGAGAGACGCGCTGCTCGTGCCGGTGATCACGGCCGCGTCGTTTGTGCCGGTGATCGTGATCGTCACCGCTTGCGTGGTGCCGTCGGCTGTGGCGACGGTGAAGCTGTCGGTGACGACCTGACCTGCAGCCAGGAAGTCGAGCGCGGTGGTCGTGGTGTAGGTCCACACGCCTGCAGCGTCAATCGAGAAAGCGCCGTAGATGCCGGCGCTGCCGGTCTGCGGGGCGAAGGCGTTCGAGCTGTCGACGTCGGTGGCGCTGAGCGTGCCGCCGGTGGTCCGCGCGGCGCTGGTCTCGGTGAGCGAAGCGCTGCTCGTGCCGTTGATGACCGCGGCGTCGTTGACTGCCGCCACGGTGATGGTGAGCGTGCCGGTGTCGGTGATGCTGCCGTCGGTGACGGTGTAGTCGACGCTGTCGGTGCCGAAGAAGTTAGACGCCGGGGTGTAGGTGTAGCTGCCGTCGGCAGCCAGCACCAGGCTGCCACCGTTGGCCGTGGTGAAGGTGCCAGCCACTGCGCTGCGGCTGCTGTCGACGTCGGTGTCGTTGGCGATCAGCGCGACGGTGGAGCTGAACGGTGTGTCTTCGGTGGCGGTGACGGCGTCGTCGAAGGCGACGGGCGCGTCGTTGACGGCCGCGACCGTCACGCTCACGGTGGCGGAGTTGGACGTGAGGCTGCCGTCGGTTGTGGTGTAGCTGAAGTCGGCGGCGCCGTTGAAGTTGGCGTTGGGGGTGAAGGTAACGGTGCCGTTGGCGTTGAGGACGGCCGTGCCGCCCGCACCGCTGGTGACGCTGGCGATGGTGAGCAGCGCGCTGTCGACGTCGGTGTCGTTGCCCAGCAGTTGCGCCGCGGTGTAGGTGACGGGGCTGTCTTCGGTGGCGCTGAGGCTGTCTGCGACGGCGACGGGGGCGTCGTTGACGGCGGCGACCGTCACGGTGACGGTGGCGGTGTTGCTGATCAGGCTGCCGTCGGTCGTCGTATAGCTGAAGCCGGCGGCGCCGTTGAAGTTGGCGTTGGGGGTGAAGGTAACGGTGCCGTTGGCGTTGAGGACGGCCGTGCCGCCCGCGCCGCTGGTGACGCTGGCGATGGTCAGCAGCGCGCTGTCGACATCGGTGTCGTTGCCGATGAGCTGGGCTGCGGTGTAGGTGACGGGGGTGTCTTCAGTGGCAGTCAGGCTGTCTGCGACGGCGACGGGCGCGTCGTTAACGGCCGCGACCGTCACGCTCACGGTGGCGGTGTTGGACGTGAGGCTGCCGTCGGTTGTGGTGTAGCTGAAGTCGGCGGCGCCGTTGAAGTTGGCGTTCGGCGTGAAGGTGACGGTGCCGTTGGCGTTGAGGACCGCGGTGCCGCCCGCGCCGCTGGTGACGCTGGCGATGCTGAGCAGGGCGCTGTCGACGTCGGTGTCGTTGCCCAGCAGTTGCGCTGCGGTGTAAATGACGGGGGTGTCTTCGGTGGCAGTCAGGCTGTCTGCGACGGCGACGGGGGCGTCGTTGACGGCGGCGACCGTCACGGTAACGGTGGCGGTGTTGGACGTGAGGCTGCCGTCGGTTGTGG
The DNA here is from genome assembly GCA_031420735.1 of Methylibium sp. Classification (GTDB taxonomy): domain Bacteria; phylum Pseudomonadota; class Gammaproteobacteria; order Burkholderiales; family Burkholderiaceae_C; genus Methylibium. Next base: position 169 of record JANONH010000142.1, on the reverse strand, counting down.
TGTAGCTGAAGTCGGCGGCGCCGTTGAAGTTGGCGTTCGGCGTGAAGGTGACGGTGCCGTTGGCGTTGAGGACTGCGGTGCCGCCCGCGCCGCTGGTGACGCTGGCGATGCTGAGCAGCGCGCTGTCGACGTCGGTGTCGTTGCCCAGCAGTTGCGCTGCGGTGTAAAT